>JAQYWN010000478.1 GCA_029379265.1 Rhizonema sp. NSF051 | reverse complement strand
CCCTGCTCCCTGCTAGAAAGCTCCCTGCTAGAAAGCTCCCTGCTAGAAAGCTCCCCCTTACAGATTGATTATTTTTTTATTTGGAAGTCCCCTAATCCAGTTCACGACGTCCTTCTAAAGCCCTTGCTAATGTCACTTCGTCGGCGTACTCCAAATCCCCACCTACAGGTAAACCAAAGGCTATGCGCGTTACCATCGTGAACGGCTTCAGGAGTTGACCGACATATAGTGTCGTTGTCTCACCTTCCACACTGGGACTAATTGCCAGAATCACTTCTTTGGGCTGATTCTGACTGACTCGACGTACCAAAGCATGGATATTTAACTGTTCTGGGCCAATACCATCTATCGGGGAAATGACTCCGCCCAATACATGATATTTCCCTTTGTACTCGCGGGTTTTTTCCAATGCAATTACATCACGGGGATCTGCTACTACACAGATAGTGCTGTTATCGCGGTTGGAATTGCGACAGATTTCACAAACAGGTTCAGCAGAGAGGTGAAAGCAGACAGAACACAAGCCGATCTGTTTTTTTGCTTCGATTAAGGCTTGTGCCAAAGCTTCTACTTCTGCATCGGATCGCTTTAAAATATGCAATGCTAATCGCTGAGCAGTTTTTGGACCTACTCCTGGCAAGCGTTGCAATTGCTCGATTAATCGTGCTAAAGGGCGTGCGTAAACCGTTGTTTTATCTCCAATGATTGTTCTATAACAATCCTAAATCATTCATAGCTTTTCTGAATATGGGCGTTTATGATGCCACTCCCGCGTCCTCTTTGGATATATCTTGTCTATCTTCAGTGTGAGTTTCGATATTACCTAGTTTATGGCTAGAGGTTGATTTTGTTAATGAAGACACCAAGTAAAGTGTTGATTAAATCAGTTCAAAAAAATGAGTCATTAGAAACATGAAAAGTAATTTTACCAAGATCATCAGTGCTAGCATTCTTGCCTTAAGTTTGGCAGCTCTACCTTCAACTTTACCTGCTTCTGCTCAAAGCGGTAGCGGCAGTAGCAGTACAGGTGGCAGTACAAGCACTAGCCCAACCACTACTGACACAAACCAAACTTCAGCTACAGATACTGGCAGTGGATTTGACTGGGGCTGGTTAGGACTTCTCGGTTTGATAGGTTTGGGTGGATTGGCTCGGAAGAATCGCGTTGACACAACAACTACTTATGTAGATCCTAATGCTGTTGGTGGTAATACTTCTTACAGAGAATAGTTTTTGTTTCCATTTGTGGGAAAAGTAAATCAGGATGGTAGTCAGAATTTCTTTAGTAAGCTTTGTACAACCAATTCATGAAAAGACTTGAAGCCCTAGAAATTATTTCTAAGGCTTATTCCATTTTTAGCTGGATGCTTGAGTTTGGTCTTGAGAGTGTGGTCGATAATAGCTGGCAATTAATCCCACCATTAACCACCAGAGAGTATTTACCTCAGGACGATACCATACTGTCTCAAATAAGCCGTGTGCAAGCATACCAGTTAAAGAAGCGATCGCTCCCATCAACCAAAATCCCTCTCCACCATTCAATTGTCGTAACCGTTGCAATTGCACAAAAGCTGTATTAAAAATCACAACTAATAGCCATAGGAAACTGGCTAGACCGATTAATCCAGTTTCTACTGCCACTTCTAAGTAAATCGAGTAAGCACTCAAAGCAGTGAAACGCGAACTGGCGTAGAGAGGGTAAATTTTGTTAAAAGCACTGTGCCCTGGTCCAATCCCTAAAAGTGGATAATCGCCAATCATTTTTCTGACAGCAGTCCAAACATTGCGTCTGACATTATTGCTACTATCTTGTCTATCAGCGAAAATACTTAAAATTCGCTCTCTAGCTGTTTCACTTACGACTATTACTAATAATAATGCGATCGCCAAACTTCCACAGAGAATTAATGGTGACCAATTACGCCAAAAAGGAGGCATGTTCGGTCGCCACCAATAGTAAAACAATCCTAGCAAAGTCAACACAGAAACAATCAGTCCGATCCAACCACCACGACTAAAAGTCAGTATAAGACTTGCACCATTAACCAAAAGCATTGTGAATGCCAAGGCTTTCTTTACCTTACTTTCCCATGCAAAGATTGCCATCAAGCTTAAAATGACTGCTGGGAGAAGATACCCTGCCAGCAAGTTGGGATTACCCAAATAGCTATAAACCCTTGTCACTTTTGCTAGGGGAGATTCCGGATCAACCCAAGTTGCTAGTGCCGGAACATGATCAAACCATTGCCGCACTCCATATACACTGACAATGAGCGAGATATGCAAGTAAAGGGTGATCATCCAAGCGCGGAGGCGAGGAGATCTGAGTACCCTCGCACAAAGGGGAAACAGTAGTAAATAGAGCGAAAAAGTTCCAAAGTCTTTTAACAAAGCGACTAACGCTGTTTTTTTCACTGGTGATGCGGCAGCTGCTACTGCCATAACTGCCCAGTAGAGTAACAATAGCAAATGAATGGGCGTCACAGAAGTAACTTTCGCTAATCCTGCTTCATCTGATAAAGTCAACAGCAGCCAAAATGCAGCACAAGCCACTAAAAACAGTGCTAGCCGTTCGTTAGGAACAAAAGGAGCAAGAGCATATACCAAACTGAGTAAGACTGCCGCTATGGTATCTCCCCACTGCATTAAAATACTCGTTTGCCGCCAAGAACGAAATACACCCACCAAACGGTGTAGGTAGCTGGTGTCAAGGTATTCTTTAAGCGGTAAATAAGACAAGGTAAATCGTTGCCAGACTAAATTCATCTAAAAATCTGCGATATGTATGGAAACCGTGCGGTTTTAACCCACGGATGAAATACGAACGCAAAGCTCGCCGGACAGAATCTTCTGTCCGGCAGACTTTGCGCTTGTTTTAACAAGCGTAACCATATCCGTCTTTACGATGGATAGCTTTACAAAAACGATGCGAAATTCCTTCGACTAAACCGTTTTTCGTTGAGATATTAAAACTGCCACTTGCACGGGTAGCAATTCTACCAGTATAAAGTCCCACTTTTTTACCACTAGTGACAACAGCTTTAACTATGTCACCAGTTGTAAAACCAAAATGTACTTTGTGTCTGGCACAGTGGCGGATAGGGAAACCATGCTTGTCAGTTCGACATGATTGGCGGGTTCCATGTCCTGTTGCTTTAACTAGCAATGGTTTTACACTTTTAACAATGAGAGTGGGTGTTGAAGAACCAACACATGCGGCATCAATCCAATGAGTTTTTTCCAAGTTTTGGCTAGTGCGATTAAACTTGGTCAATCCACCGGAACCAGTTTCTACTGGTAATCCTGTTGCTTTAAGCGTCTCAAGTAATTTAAACCGAGTCGCATTAACAGCGGCAGTATCAATCAACGGTTTCTTAGCTTGTTTTTCAATTTCTTTCAATCTTTCTGGTTTTTTCAAGAGAAACTCTCTAATATCTTTAGTCCCCTTTTTAAGATTGCAGCCTTCACAACTTAAAGTAAGATTTGAAATTCTATTCGTTCCTCCTTTTGCTCGTGGATGAATGTGTTCAATCTGCAAAGGGATGTCTTTATCTCCACAGTAAGCACATTGTCTCCCCCATTTTTCAAGCAAGTATTCACGAGTTTCATATCCTGCTAAAGTCCCCTGTTGGTATTCTTTACCTTTAATTTCCGGATTCTGCATTAATTGGGTGTCAAACCTCACTAACTCTTGAGATATGGCAGTAATCGAAGCAAACTTACACAGACGCTTCACCCACGTATCTATATTGTGAATTCGACTCATTAAACTTGGCGCTAACCATCCATCTCGACGTTGAGATGGGCAAGGCTGTTTGTTCCCATGGATAAACCACTCATGTTTTGGCGGTTGTCGATAACGGGTTTTACGGTTTCTCCTCGAACGACGTAATTCGCGTCGTGATTTTAGAGAGTCTTTGATAGCAAAACCTCTGTGCTGTAATTCGGCAGCCCATACAACTTCACCTGTAGCATCGTTGACTATTGCTATCCCTGTCGTTCTTGAACCTGGGTCAATTTTGATTCTTAATGGTTGTACGAGTGCATCTGGAGGCGCGTAAGACAAAATGATGGTAAAAGGAAATTTGCGGAAGATTGCAGCGCGTTGGTTCCTTAATAACTGCCGCGCTTGAGCCGGATGAATTGGGTCTAAAGGTCGTTTGTTTGTGTCTATTACTAATACTTTGGACATACTATGTCCCTCCTTTCGGGTAATGTGAGCCTTGCCAATGTTATCGGTTGGTGAGGCAGCGCGGTCTTGGGGGTTTCCCCCATGAGCGACTGCCGAACCCCAAAGGGGTACTTTCCAAGCAACACTACCTTACCCCTCGTAAGGTTGTTTAATTACCTGGTTCTAGAGCAACGAACTGGCATCACGTATCCGTTGGTAGGAACTTAAACGCTTGCCGATAACGTAGTACACGTGGTACTTAAGCGGGTCAACTAACTAAAATTCCGAGGCACGTTCGCGTAGCGTCTCCCCTTGGGAGAAGCCCCGTCACTTTAGTGCGGGGTGTTGACAAAAAGCTGCTGCCAATTAGCACAGATTGCACAACTTGGATGAGAATGATAATTTGGGTAGTCTTTAAAAAGTCATAACATAAATTGCAAATTACTAATGGACGAGCAGAAGATCGCTAATTGCTATTGAGTTAGACATCGCTGACTGTATCTACTGTTCCCAAATGTAGTGGCAAACTCAGCACATAACGATATCCCGACTCTAGTGAACCTTGAATCGAAATTTCTCCGCCATGCAATTCTGCCAATTGACAGCTTAGCAACAAACCCAAGCTTTCGCGAGACAGATTATTCTGAGCTCTAGCTAAATCCAAGCTCGAACTTACACTTCGGGAACCCGAGTTGGCAGCACTAAAATCTTTTGGGTGTTCATGTACTACTGGTAACTCTGCTGATTCCTGATTTTCCGAATAAGTGTTGTATTCTTGATCACTATCTGTCAGATCGAGTAACGCTGTGTTAACGCGAAAGTAAGGGTCTACCTCAGTAATACCATCTCCTAGCCAAGGATGCGACACCCATACAGTGATGTTCAGTGTATTATTTTTGTAGGAAACATGAATGCGAACAACACTGCCTGTTGCAGAAAGTTGAATCACGCTAAAAATGAGGTGATAGAGAATTTGCCGCACCTTCTCTTTATCTAAAGGCAAAATGCGACTACGTCCAGGTTCTATAGACAGGCGTATGTCTTGCTCTCGGCGATTGGCTGCCTCTTCTAAGGTACCGATAGCTTGTTGACAGAGCATTTCAATATCCACAGGCGTCAGATTTAACACATTTGCGCTTTCATCCAAGACGCCCAATTCAGAAATTTCATTAACTAAGGAAAGTAAGTACCGACCACTATGTTGTATAATTTCTAAATATTCCCTTTGCTTAGTTGTTAACGGACCATATATTTCTCGTCCCAGTACACTAGCCATACCTAAAACAGATGTTAAGGGTGTACGCAACTCTTGAGTTAACAATCCCAAAAGTTCTAGTTTTACTTGGTTGGTAGGAACTGATTTTTGCTCTGATGGATTAATTTTGACTTCGGTCGTGGTGGCTGGTGGAAGTGACCAATTAGGGTCAATATTGTGAGTATTGATGTTTGCAGTTGTTTGTAACAGCCGATTTCGCTCAAATTCACTCATGCTCCAACGAGCGATGATCTGTAAAAACTCAATGTCTCGAGTTGTAAAGTTGCGCGGCATCAGATCCATGACTGCTACGGCACCCAAACAGTTTCCCGAAGCGTCAATCAGTGGCGCTCCCAAATAGGCGCGAATGCCATAATCCTGCACGAGCTTACTAGTAGTGTACTCTATACCTGGTAACTTGTGCGTATCATTGATCACGAATGTTTGTAAGCTTTCTACTACCTGGGTGCAGAAAGATTCCCGACGTAACAACTGACGGCTTTGTGCCAACTGATTCATAAGTCCCAACCTCGATAAACCCACTGCTGATTTGAACCAGTGGCGTTCTTGATCCACGAATCCCAAAATGGAAATTGGTGCTTCCAAGAAGTGAGCAGCAGTTTGAGTGGCTTCTTCAAAGACTGGAATCGTTTCTGGTTGCCGTAAACCTAAATCAGACAATGCTTTCAGGCGCTGTTGTTCTCTCGTTTCTATAGAACCCCAACTATCTTTTAGGGCAAACAATTTATTTTCAGGCTCTACCATTGCCACTGCTACCTTGATAATTGCTCGATATTGTAATTCATCTAACCTGTGTTTCTGGGTTATTTGCTATTCTTAAGCATTCCCCAATTTTGAGTCAGACAAACAAGGTGAAAGTAAAAATTTTTTTGTTTGTAGCAAAACTTGACTTTTTGAGTTTGGGTATCTGGGTAAAAGAGCGCACAAGGGAGAGAGGGAGAGTGAATTTAATCGTGAATTTTGTCAAAGGTTAAAGAACTGATGATAAGAGTGTCTTGACCCCTGGATTGAAGAAGAGAGGTTTGCATTATTACTACAAAGAAAAAGTTTCAGTATATATACTCAACATC
>JAQYWN010000477.1 GCA_029379265.1 Rhizonema sp. NSF051 | reverse complement strand
AATAGATTCTTTAAAATCAATGAAAAGAGAGTTATCTAAATCGGCTCTCTCCGGTTTCTCTATAAAAGCATTGTAAGAAAGCTCATGTGAAGATTTTCTTTTACGTTTTTTCTTTTGTATTTCTGTCTTTAATGTATCCCATAAACCCCAGATACCTACACCTACCAAAGCTCCACAACCAATTAAATTGGCTAAATTTGCAGACATAAATTTACTCAAAATTGCTCCTAAAGACATAGATCCATATGTCCCAGAAGATGAAAATATGGCAATGATTAAATTACCCGATATACCTATTTTTATTTTCTTGACACCATAGGCAATGCCTACAGCAAAGTTATCAACGTTATTAGATATTGAAAGTAAAAATGAAGATAGTAAATGCTGCATCTCAAAGGAATCCGTGTTTAATAACTATCTACTGTTAATCGTTACAGTAGAACTAAAGTCACACCACAACCAATCAAAATAGCTCCGAGCCATCGCTCTTTTGTTACATTCTCTTTCAGAAAAAATTTTGCACCGATAATACCAATCAAGTAGTTGATCGATGTTGCTGGAGTCACTAAACTTAAATCAGCCCAGCTTAATACTGTTAAATATATAAAGAATGTGCAAGCCTGTAATAAAAAGCCTGAGATGAACAAGGGATTTTTAACTGCACGATTTGCAATGCTTAAAAGCTTTCGCGGTTGCAGAGTGGAAATTTCTCCCGTCTGCTTCATAGCTTTGGAAACAAGTAGGGAACTACTAGTGTCTGTGAGTGTCATCGTCATAATTGCCAACCAAATCTTCATGCTTACACCCTATTTTTTTATGAGTTTAATCATAATGGGTGTTCACTTCTTCCTTCTTTAGAGGAATCTAGTGCCTCCCGCCTGCTTCTCAAATGACCACCCATACCAACTATGAGGACACCGCCCATAATAAATAATGTCCCAAGCCATCGAGTTGAAGTCATTTGCTCTTTCAACATCAGCCATGCAAATAAAGCATTTAGCCCGTATCCTATTGTTGTCATGGGAAGTAAATAGCTAAGATCGATCCATGAAAGCGAGGCTAAGTATAAAAGAAAATATATCAGCAGAAGAAACATGCCGAGATCGAGCCAAGGATTTGTTAAGATACTCAACCCGAACATAAGCATATCGTCCGGTTCAAGTAATGTAACTTTTCCTACTTCATGCATAGCGCGACTTACGCAAACGTCTCCTAATGCCTGAAGGACGACTAGCAGCAAAATAACAATAAAATTTTTGACACCTAGAGAACTACTTTTTGTTTTGTTGTGGTTTGTCAATTCAACGCCTCATCTTAAAATTCTCGTCTCCAGAAATAGCCGTTCACCTCTACTAAGGCTTTGGCAATTTTCGCAACAGTTCTATTAATATCGCTACCAAAATTTTTTGCCCCACTCCTTACTAGTACACGAGGCACGGAAACAAAGCTAATATAATATTTATCGTTTGAGTCACAGACAGAATACTCCTACACCGCCCGCTTTGGACACCCGTCTCTTAATTTTGGGAGAGGGGCACCTGGAGAGGGAGAGAGTGTATGAGATACAACTGAGAATCGCCATATTCATAATTGTTTATTGCCTGCAAGTCAAGCTCTTTTCATATTCCATTTTTAATTCCGCGCTCGCAGTACGAGTATTAAAACCTGAATTGCCTCCCCACTCCTCATTCTCTATTTTCAAGTTTGCCATCATTAGTTAATCTCAATCTCCGTCCTCGCCATTCAATCGTTTTACCAAGCCAACCATAGCACCAGATGACAAAGCCGATGATGTCCCGTATGGGAACTAGCCAAAAAAACTTTTGACTGCATGGATCGCGAAGACTTTTAACGCCTACAACCCATCCCATTGTTAACCGCAACATCCAGGTGATCACTAGTATAGTCCAGCCTCTAACAGATCCTCCTGTCGCAATCAGAAATAATAGACTGCTGACAGTACCATAGGTGAAAATGAGTCCTAGATAACCCCAAGGACGAGAAACGCGGATACAACGCGCCCAGCGTATTTGATGTTTGATCGCCTCTGCTGGTGTGGTGGGTGCTAGTACGTGTTCCACAACACAGTCGGAAAGTACAACTTTATAGCCAGCTTGGGTTGGTAGGTAGCCCAGTTGGAAATCATCTGCAAGATAATCTGCGATCGCTTCAAATCCGCCAATTGCTTCCAGTACTTCTTTACGAAGTACAATAGTCGAACCAAGGGCGAATTTAATACCCTCCAATTTATGGCTTACTAAAACGCCTGCATGGAAGTCGGTTGCAGTTCCAACAGCCTCTAGGATAGCCACCCATCCCTGTGCTAAAGAACGATACAGACAGGTGACAACACCAACACTTTTATCCTGTAATGGTTGGACAACACGTTGTAAATAGTCTGTCCCAACACGGATATCACTATCAGCGAGCAGGAATATATCATATTTGGCGACAGTTACTGCATTGGCCAGATTGCTGACTTTCAGGTTTGTGCCGATGGTGCGATCGCTGACTACCAATTGAATATCTAGTTGAGGAAAGTCGTTGATAATTTGCTTCACGACGGCAAGACTTGAGTCATGCGGATCGCGCACACTAAAGATAATCTGGTAGATCGGGTATTTCTGCTGGCAAAAAGAAGCCAAGTTTTCGTAGGTATCTCTGTCCACTCCACACATGGGCTTGAGAATCGTCACGGGTGGATAAAACGCTAGATTAGGATACTTATAACTGAAAAAGGCGATCGCGGCGTAGATTGCATAAATGTAAAATATTACTGCTGATAGGCAGAGGAGCGATAGCAATAAATCAACGATACTTATATTATTTGTCTTTAAATAACCAAAGGCAAAAATTATCATTATTCATGACGCTCTTGAGCTTGTCAGTGTTTCCTAATACTCAATCATCATAACTTAAGCCACTCTTCTATTAGCATATACCACAAGATATCCATTATGTAAACCTTCCTCTTCTACCTAAACATGACTTGTCATGTAGGCTGATAAGTCGGTAAGCGTAAATAAATGAAAGTTTGTAGTAAGGGCTTCGTGCCGTTAAAACCTTTGCCCTAAGCTCTGAAGCGCTCACTACGAACTAAGAGTATATTTTATGTTTAATTTTACCTACTTACTTAGAGTAAATAGTGAGCGGCTCAATGCTTGATTTATAACTACGACATAAGTTAGGCGAAAATAGCTGAAACAAGATTGCCACTTTTATGCGTCATTCTCAGTACATATAACTATAAAAGGATTCGGGAATTCAGATCTATGTTTTCTGCTCTTCTCAAGAGCGTGCGATCGCGCCTTGGCAGTTTATTAAATTAAGATTCTTTGTGTGGAATAGGAGTCATTAAAAATGATATGATAAAGGGATAAGAATTGATAAATTTTTCGTCTCCCCTTAGAGCGCGAATTAAATAGCTTTGGATCAACTCTCATGAATCTGATTTACTTTCTTCTGCGTTCTGCTTGGGGGAAGGTAGCGATCTCCATCGTCACCGGATTGCTAAGTGGCGCGAGTAGTGCTTGCCTGATCGCTTTAATTGGCAGTGCGGCGAGTCCCACTGCTACTTCACGTCTCACATCTATAGCGTGGGGTTTTGTTGGACTGGTAATAGTCGCACTCATTACTAGTGTTGTTTCTCAAATCATGCTGACTCGTCTATCTCAGAACGCAATCTTCCAATTACGAATGCGACTGAGTCAACAGATTCTCTCTTCTGAGTTGAGTCATCTGGAACGTCTCGGGAATTTTCGACTGTTAGCAACTTTAACCGAAGATGTACAGGCAGTATCCAATGCTGTTTATATAATTCCATTTCTTTGCATTGATATTGCCACCGTCGTCGGTTGTATGCTCTATTTAACATGGCTCTCTTGGGCAGTCCTTCTAATGGTGTGCTGTATTTTAGTCTTAGTTATGGGCACTAATCAGTGGCTCTTAAAAACAGGACAAAGACTTTTCACCCTTGCTCGTGAAGATCAAGACCAGCTATTTAAACATTTTCGCACCATCACCGAAGGAATTAAGGAACTAAAGCTGCATTATATACGTCGTCAAGCCTTCCTGACTCAAGACCTTCAACCAACTGCTACTGCTTTACGACGTCACAACGTTCGCGGTCAGATTTTATTCTCCATAAGTACAAGTTGGGGAAAACTGCTGCTTTTTTTCGCGATCGGTTTTATAATGTTTGCCCTTCCCAATCTGCTTGTCGTCAGTCGCCAAACTCTTGCAGGTTGCATTTTGACTTTCACCTATTTGATGTTGCCGATGGAAAACATCGTCAAAGACTTCCCCCAAATAAGTAAAGCTAGTGTTGCGTTGCAGAAGATCGATTCATTGGGTTTATCTCTTGCCAGTCGGTCAGAAGTATCCACAGTTCCACCTGCTATCAACTCGAAATGGCACAGTTTAGAATTCAAGGGAGTCACCCATACCTACGGTCGAGAACAAGAAGATAACAACTTTATCTTCGGTCCGGTCAATCTTAAGTTTTATCCAAAAGAATTGGTGTTCATCGTTGGCGGCAATGGCAGTGGTAAATCAACTTTAGCCAAACTTATCACCGGACTCTACACTCCTGAACATGGAGAAATTTGGTTAGATGGGGAGTTAATTACCGAACACCATCGCGAGTGGTATCGCCAACATTTCTCCGTCGTTTTTGCTGACTTCTATCTGTTCGACAAACTTTTGGGGTTAGAACAAACTCTCCTTGATCATCAAGCCCAGGAGTACCTCAAACTTCTGCAACTAGACCATAAAGTCAAAGTTAAGAATGGTCAACTTTCCACCACTTCTCTCTCCCAAGGACAACGGAAACGATTAGCTTTACTTACAGCATATTTAGAAGACCGACCCATTTATCTGTTTGATGAATGGGCTGCCGACCAAGACCCAATATTTAAAGAAATTTTTTATACTGAACTGCTCCCGAAACTAAGAGAGCGGGGGAAAACAGTACTAGCTATTAGCCATGACGATCGCTATTTTTATGTAGCAGACAGAATAATTAAACTCGATTACGGTAAGGTAGAATACGACAAGCAATAGTAGTGAGTTCCTCGGTTGGAATAAACAATACTTCCGGCTATAGCCGTTGTTTGGTGGTTGATGTTCAGGGTAGGTGCGTTATTTTTTTTACATATAGCAAAATTTAATCGCAAATCTACTTATGAGCAAACAAATTGCAGTTATTGGCTTAGGTTATGTTGGATTACCTTTATTGTTAGCATTAGCTAAAAAATTTCCCGGCACGATTGGATTTGATATCGACCTTCACAAAATTGAACTGCTACAACAAGGTATCGATCCGCATGGAGGAAAGCCTATTGAAGACTTTAACACCACTGTCGTGACAATTACTGGTGAACCAACAGATTTAGCCTCAGCTAACTTCTTTATTGTCACTGCTCCCACACCAATCGACCAAAATCATCGTCCCGATTTAAAACCGCTGATTAATGCTTCGCAAATCATTGGGAAATTTCTCCAACCAGGGTCTGTTATTGTCTATGAATCTACTGTTTATCCTGGCGTAACAGAAGAAATTTGTGGACCTATATTAGCTCAAGTCTCGGGCTTGCGGCAGGGAATAGATTTTAAGTTAGCCTATTCCCCAGAACGCATCAATCCAGGAGATCCAGAACATACTCTTCTTAAGATTGTGAAAGTTGTCTCGGCAGAAGATACTGAAACTCTTGAGCAAGTTGCATCAGTCTATGAAACAATTATCGATGCAGGTATTTACCGCTCGCCTTCAATAAAAGTTGCTGAAGCTGCCAAAGTTATTGAAAATATTCAGCGAGATTTGAATATTGCTTTAATGAATGAATTAGCACTCATCTTTGATAAGCTCAACATCCGTACGGCTGATGTTTTAGCTGCAGCCAGCACGAAATGGAATTTTGTGCCGTTTAAACCGGGACTCGTCGGTGGACACTGCATTGGAGTAGATCCCTACTACCTAACAGCTAAAGCAGAGGAAGTTGGTTACCATTCAGAGGTCATTCTTGCTGGACGCCGGATTAACGATAATATGGGGATCTATCTAGCTCAGCGTTTGATTAAACTCCTGGCAATTCATGGAGATAAACCACTCAAAAATACTCGCGTTGGCATCTTGGGATTAACCTTTAAAGAAAATGTTCAGGATCTGCGGAATAGCCGAGTCCCTGATATCGTTAAAGAACTCAAACAGTTTGGCATTGATCCCATAGTTCACGATCCAATTGCAAATCCTGAAGCCGCAAAGCGCGAGTATAGTATTGAGTTGACTGATTGGAATGAATTCTTTGAGTTAGATGTGATCGTCTTTGCCGTTATTCACCAACAATACATGCAAATTCTACACAATGAATTGCTAAATTGCTTGCGAAGAGGAGGTATTCTGATGGATGTTAAATCGGTGTATGCATCAGCAAAGTTGCCACAGGACATTATCTACTGGAGTCTCTGAAAACAGTTCATAACCTCATTTTCCTTGTTAGTTTAAAAAACAAACCTCTAAAGTTTGTTTTGTTATAAACTATAG
>JAQYWN010000476.1 GCA_029379265.1 Rhizonema sp. NSF051 | reverse complement strand
GGCGGGTTTACCAAGATTGTTCGTTTTTACTGACAAGTTACTAGATTAAACCCGCTAACCACTGTACGGGCGGGTTTACCAAGATTGTTCGTTTTTACTGACAAGTTACTAGATTAAACCCGCCCCTACTAATCCTACCAGCTAGACTTAACCACGCCTGGTAAAAGACCCTCATGCGCCCATTCTCGTAGGACGTTTCGAGAAACACCAAAGTCCCGGTAAACACCTCTTGCACGACCAGTTAACCAGCAGCGGTTGCGGCGACGGGTTGGTGCGCTGTTGCGGGGAAGCTGTTGAATTTGTCTATGGACATCAAGCTTGTCAAGAGGAGATTCTGCTTGTCTGAATTCTTCCAGCAATGCTTCCCGCTTATCAGCATACTTTTCCACCATTTTGGCGCGTTTTTTCTCGCGCTCGATCATGCTCTTCTTTGCCATATAATTTGTAATTTCACCCAAAGACAGGATTTTCCATCTTATATAATATAGCGTTTGTTTGCTTCTTGACTTAAGAGTCAGAAATCTTCTTACTGCTGTCTGTGACTGCTGACACCTTTGCTTGTATTACGTGAAATGCAGTTGGGCAGAGATCACAGAGTTGACAAACATCACAAGCAGGAGAACGTGCCTTACAGACAGTACGACCATGATAAACAAGTCGAATTGACCAATTTTCCCAATCTTGTTGAGGTAACAAGCTCATCAAATCTCGTTCAATTCGGATGGGATCTGTATGTTCGGTTAAACCCAAACGTCCGCTAAGGCGTGTAACGTGAGTATCCACTGTCACCCCTGCATTAATTCCATAAGCATGAGCGAGAACGACATTTGCCGTTTTCCGCGCCACACCAGGAAGTAACAGCAACTGTTCCATTCGCCTTGGCACTTCACCGCCAAAGTCTGAGACAATCATCTGACAAGCGGATTTTATATTCTTCGATTTATTACGATAAAACCCTGTCGAACGTACTAAATTTTCTAACTCTGCTACATCAGCGTTCGCCAAACTCGTTACATCTGGAAAGCGAGCGAATAATGATGGTGTTACCTTATTGACTCGCTCATCCGTACATTGAGCGGAGAGAATCGTTGCTACTAGCAACTGTACAGGCGTTTGGTAACTTAGAGAGCAAATGGCATCTGGATAAAGACGCTGCAAACGAACTAAAATTTCTAGCGCTCGTTGCTTTTTCGATGAGCGTTTGCGAGTACTAATCACTGGAATAACTTTTGTATCCACTCCAGTTGAGTTGTTTCTTTGACTATGAGGAAAATTCCTAGTCCCAAAAGTAACATTAAACCTGTTTGCATAACACCTTCTTGAATGCGCTCTGGCAAGGGCTTACCGCGCAAACCTTCAATCAGTAGAAAAGCCAGTTGTCCTCCATCCAAAGCTGGTAGAGGCAGAATATTGATGATAGCCAGGTTAATGCTAACAACAGCCGCAAAAAATAGCAGATTTGTATTGTCAGCAGCTGCCAATTTAGCTCCAGCTTTCACAATATTAACTGGTCCAGAAACCTGTCCAACCGTTTGTTGAAAGTTGGTAATCAACAGTCCAAAACCGCGTAGGGTATCCAGAAAGACTTGTTGGAATCTTTTAGCAGCAATGCTAAAGATTTCAATGGGGTTACTGGGGCGACGATAAATAGGTTTCCCGTTTGGTACAAGTTGAACGCCTATTAATCCTTTACCGTCTGCTCCTTTTCTCGGTGTTAATTTCAGGAGCAATTGTTCGCTGTTTCTTTCAACTAAGAGCGCAATCTCCTGCTCTGGATGATTTTGAATTTCTTTTCTCAGCAAGGAAGTGGCATTTTCAGAAGCCCCCAGTTCTTGATTGTCAACAGCAAGAATAATATCTCCTTCTCTGATTCCGGCTTTATAGGCAACAGAGGTTTCAACATTGACTGGCTGTACTAAGACACCTGGCTGATAGTTATATTTTTCTGGGATGCCAACTAAACCCAACTGTAAAACTAACACCAAGTAGGCAAAGATTAAATTTGCGATCACTCCCGCGCTGATGACGATCGCCCGATCCAAAATTGGACGGTTACGCATCAAATTTGGATCATTAGGTGGAACATCACTGTCTGGATCATCATCAGGAAAGCCGACAAAACCACCTAACGGAAAGGCACGGACAGCGTATTCGGTTTGCTCTCCTTGGTATTTCCAAATAGTTGGACCAAACCCGAGAGAAAACCGATTAACATAAATACCTTGAGACCTTGCTGCAATGAAATGGCCTAGTTCGTGTACTAGGATCAGAACAGCCAAGACTGCGATCGCCGCTAAAACTGACATAGATAAAATTAATGAACGTGCTGAGGCTATACTACTCTCCATTTTAATGAGGCGTTGCATTCCTGCACTGCTCTCAAATGGTATATTTTCCTGGAAAGGGGAGTCAGATCAACAGACGAGGATTTACAGTATCTCTCGTCTTAAGTATGGTTGTAGGGCTTCTGGGATTTGCACCCGCCCATCTTCAAGTTGATAATTTTCCAAAATCGCTGCCATTGTGCGTCCGATCGCCAAGCCAGAACCGTTGAGGGTGTGTACTAACTGAGTCCCCTTCTTGCCACCTTCTTTAAAGCGAATCTGCCCCCGCCTTGCTTGAAAATCTTGGAAATTAGAACAACTGGAAATTTCTCGGTACTTAAGAGCAGAGGGCAGCCAAACTTCCAGATCATATGTTTTAGCAGCACCAAATCCTAAATCCCCAGTACATAACTCCATAACTCGATAGGGCAAATGCAAAGCCTGTAAAATAGCTTCTGCATTTCCCACCAATTTCTCTAACTCATCAGATGAGGTGCGAGGATGAACAATTTTCACTAATTCAACTTTGTTGAACTGATGCAAGCGAATCAATCCCCGCATATCGCGTCCATAACTACCAGCTTCGCGGCGAAAACAGGGAGTATACGCGCAGTGGTATATTGGTAAGTCATCAGATGCGATCGTTTCACCACGGTAGAGGTTTGTCACTGGGACTTCTGCTGTGGGAGTCAGCCACAAATCATCAGCCGCGCATTTAAAACTTTCTTCAGCAAACTTAGGTAGTTGACCTGTTGCCGTCATTGATTCGGTGTTAACTAAAAATGGGGGAATTACTTCCACATAGCCTGCTTCTATTTGGCGATCGAGCATAAATTGAATTAATGCCCTTTCTAATGCTGCACCAGCACCTATTAAAGTCACAAAGCGACTTTGTGCCACTTTCACCGCGCGTTCAAAGTTAAGAATACCTAACTTTTCGCCAATTTCCCAATGGGGAAGGATATTCCGGTTCTGAGGAATGTACTCTTCACCCCAAGAGCGAACTTCTACGTTCTCTTCCTCATTCAAGCCAATGGGTGTAGAGTGTTCCGGCAAGTTAGGAAGTGAGAGTAAAAGTTCTTCAATTTTTGCCAGTAGATCTTTCTCTTGAGGTTCTAATGTCCCAATCAAAGCTTTAGTAGAACTGCCTTCATCTCGTAACGCTTTAATTTCTGCTTCATTGGGGTTACAACCAGCTTTAATTTTTTCAGGAATTAATTTAGCAATTTCATTGCTGCGTGCTTGGAGTTGATTTCGCTTCCCTTCCAAGTCGCGTTGAAGTCTATCTAACTCCACAAGTGGTTGAATGTCATAGTTCCCACCACGACTATTTAACCTTTCTTGAATTGATTGTGAATTTTCTCGTATTTGTTTAATATCCAGCACAGATTTTTCTCACGTCTTATAGAAACTGGGGAAGTTCTGAATACACTCGCTCTTTAAGTGTTGAATTTGAACTGCCAGAGGTCAGAACAAACAACCTTTACCGTATAAGATAGGCTCAGTCGTACCTTATTTATGTAGGCTTTTAGCTGGAGTTTGTGCAATTTTACCTTGCCATGATAGCAAAAACAAAGTTTCTGCAAAATAGAGAGTGGCTAGGAGCCGCCAAGCCTGACTCCCTACTACGACTATGGTTTAATGCGATTAAGAAGCCAAATCGACGCGACAAGTCCTGCAAAATGGGCGAAAACAGTGTTAGTGTTTGCTTGCACAACGAAAATATCTAGTGATTGGATGATTCGGCTAGGATCAACCTGAGTTAAAACTCCACCACCAAATTGTGGTACTGTTAATGACTTTGTTAAGAGAGTGCCAACGATCGCTTCCGCCCCTAAAAGAGTCACAAACATTCCTACCAAATGGACGATCAATCCCAACCGTACAACCTGAACAGTCTCAATTTTGCGAGGACGGTTGCTGGGATTGGATGATTCCAGTTGCCTACCAATCCTGGTGTAACGGAAAGCTAGATAAATGCTGACAGCTAAGGCAATCAGTCCGCTCACTGCTAAAATGACACCAAACCCAGTGCCTGGATTATTATTATTAGTGCCAGTTCTCTGACTAAAAACGGCAAATAGCAAAACTGCGCCAGAAATAACACCCAGCACTAACTGAGTCCAGAAGCTAATCCAACCTGTGAGGCGAAATGTTTGGGCAATTGCCCGGAGTTGAGAGGAATCTGTCATACCGATCACCTATGTGCGAGTGAAGAGCGAGCTATATCTTGTACCAGAATGACACGAGCTTGTCGGTTGAAACATCCATAAATAATCGGCGACGAACACTTTTTTGGCAAGGAAGAGGTGGAAGAAAATTCTTCGGTGTGTCCGTCGGCAGCTATGCTGGAGATTGAGGGTTTTTAAGTATAATAAAATACGCAATATATTGGTACTGAGTCAGAACCACACTATTACGCTCTGGTGTTAGCATGTAAGTGTTTTTGGCAAAGTGGGGAAAAACATGTACTTTTGATATCAAAAAATTCATGACATAGCTGCCCTCTGCCCGTGACTTATAGCTGCTTAGCCGTTTGTGCTGGTCATTCGGCTTAATCTTACCGCCATTTACTCATATACTCCTAACAGATACAGCTTGCTGGGTATTACTATCGCCATGAGTAAATGGAGAGACGAGTCTCTTAATTACAAATAATTCAGTGCTAAATACCTACTTGTGTGTGTCCAGTGTTTGTAAAGCGTGGAATCGGATATGGCTCTTTACATAATCTTTAAGCTTTAGCACTAGAATAATCACTGTTCCACAAAGTGTTTGTTAAGTTTGTTAGAAAAAGCTCGTTTTACCGATAGAATTGCTTAGGCAGCATTTGATGCTTAAGCAATCCTCACGTACTCGGCATTGCTTGACACAAGGATAGCAGCACAACTACTGTTCATTTGCTCCTCACCACACCGCTTAGAAGCTCAGGTCAGGGGGTACAGGTCTTTGTATCCCTAGAACTGGCGCATACATTCCACTACTGACAAGTGTGGGTTATATTTTATTGTTTGCGCTTTGCTAATCAAGCCTGAGTATTGTTATATACTTTATCTTTGAGGTGTATTTCTTTATACTCAAAATCAGGGTTATCGGTTCAGCCTTAGGCATATTTTTAGCTATTCACCAACCATGAAACTTGAGGATATATATCAATTCTTTGAGAATCCTCCACCAACTTACCTCTGTCAGGAACTAACAGTTTGTTATATCTTGTATGTTTTACTACAAGGTGAATCCTATGGAACCGAGTTGATCCAACAACTGGAGATTGAGTACCCAACCTATCGGCTTTCGGATACAGTACTTTACAGTGCAATCAAATTTCTGGAAGACCAAAAGGCAATTACTGGGTATTGGAAAAAGCTTGAAGGACGTGGTCGTCCAAGAAGGATGTACCAAGTTTCCGCAGAATGGAAAACTCAAGCTCAGGATTTAGCTCGTTTGTGGCATCAGTACATTAGTAAAAGGACAAATTAACAAATAATTACAAGTTACTAGGCACAACGTCTGTGGTGCTTGGTAATCGGTCATTGGTAATTGGGCAAAAGGGGAAAGCGTCAAGAGATTATTTTCTTCACAATCACCCACTACCCATTACCAGCCCTCACAAGGTACTAGCAACTCACCCAAATAGTTAATAATGAATAAGTCTCCTCCAGTAAAACCGTCATAGTTAGATATGGATACTGCTATCCTGCCATCCACATTGTTGCTTACATTGTTGTTATCGGTCGGCTTGTTCTTCTTTATTCGGGCATCTACCAAAGACCGTATAAAAGAAGAATTACTCGTCTCCAATCTAGACGAAACTACTCTCATGCAACAATTACAGGAGTATTTCCGCACACGGTCTTACCAAGTGGTAGCGGTAGATCCAGAACAAAACCAAGTAACGTTTGAAGGATTTGTTAGCCCCAGTTGGTTTTTAGCTGTGTTTTTGACACTGTTATCAGCGGTCGGTTTTCTTTGTCTGGCACTAGTTTTGTCACTGCTTTTTCCTCACCTAAACATAGTTTTTCTAGGTATGGTACTGTTATCTCCTTTAAGTGGTATTTTTTATTGGAAAAAATCTGCAAGATTTGAGAAGGTGTTGCTAAAAGTAGAAGCAACCCAAAACAAACTTAGAGACTTAAGTCAAATTACTGTTATTGCCCATCGAGATGAGATCAATGAGTTACAGAAGACACTAAAGTTAAATCTGTACGAGTAACTATATATACTG
>JAQYWN010000004.1 GCA_029379265.1 Rhizonema sp. NSF051 | reverse complement strand
CAACGATATTTCAAGGGTTTCAGCCTACTTTATTTCCTTAACCGAGCAGTATTGACACAGAACCAGTCATCATACTCAGAACGATTTCTGTTCAGATACATCATCGACTCAGTAAAAAACCGATGGTAGAGGGCTTCATCTTTTTGAAATTGAACCTCAACGAAAAAAACAATTTTAGATGTTGCACCCACAGGAGGTAAAAAGACTCCATCGATGCGAAAAGCGGTTTCTTTTACTTCAACAGACTCAAATCGATAGTTCTGTGCTTCCTGAGGAGGGTGATCAATGAGTTCAAAAAATAACCCAGGAAAGCGCTTAAAAATTTGATAGTAAATGGAATCGCGTCTCACAAAAATATCCTTGCATGTGTTCGTTGTCCGCTATTTACATGCTCTTTTAACTTACACTCTACCGGATAAAATTCGTGTTGTCAAAAAAACCTAATTGATGCGACTGACACTCTTGCTAAAAAATCAATATCTCCTGACAGGATAAATGATCGCGCGGGCGATCGCGATATTTCTATTCCCAAGTAGAAACTGATCGCAGCACATCGGGAATTTCCCCTTGAGATATGGGAAACTCCAGCACTGTTTCACTCAAACCTAAATAACCAGACTCAGTAAATGACAATAGCATCCGCCCCAGTGCTAGCCAGACTTCCGACTCATATTCCCAATCACGATAACGCTTAGCTTGACCAGCAATTGAACGGAGTGCCCAGAAATAGCTATTCCTCACCACCGAACCACCTTTTTTAAATTCTGGTAAGTCTTCATGGTGAAGAAAAAGTAAATTTTCTTCTATTCTTGCCCTCATACTCCTAAAAATTGCAGTCCAGCACTATAGTCTAGCATTAATGAAGAATGAGGTTGGGATGAGTTGAACAATTTCAGCGTTTACCCGGCACGCGGTAAAGCGTAACGTGATTCGCTTAAGTAGGTGGGCAGAAATAAACCGAAAATGGTTTGTTGCTGTTAAGAACACGCTTAGCGCACGGACAGATTCTTCCCTTGGGAAACCCTCAAAGCAGCAATGGTCTCACCTCCTCCGAACTGTCCTCAACTACGAGCCAATGTCAGAGATTTTACATTTCGTTTCATAGCTGCAAATTTTTCCGCCTACCGACTTATCTTTGGCAAGAACGGATAATTTTTATTCTCAGATTATATGCTCATTGTACATATAATGACAACAAAAAGCAGGGACGGCGAAACCTACGTTGTCGTAACTCTGAGTCAAAGAGGTCATTTCAAATGCAAGGGCCTCTATTCCTTGCGCTATTGCTGATCGTTAATATTCATATTCTATATTAAGTAAAGTAAAGTTTGACATCTTGTCGTTTGACTTAAATAGCTGCATTGTAGATGATGATAATTGCTTTTTTGTTGCTTTTTTGCAACTCGAAAATGATTGATGTATACAAAGGGAGAGCCTTCACTCAACTGCCAATCGATTGAGATTGGGGGACTCGAAGCAGGTGTGCGTCAACGACTCAACCCCCATTAGGAAAACTTGCTATGAGCTAAGCGATTAATCACTGTCAAATGGCGGTTGTAAGCCTCTATTGTGTCTAAGGTTAAAACAGCCAAGGTCTCTGTTACAAACAACAAACAGCAGTCGTTACGACTTTTATTTTTAAGAGAACTGTCATTCTCAAGACTCTAGAATATCCATTGTAGAGAAAGTCAGGGTATTGCATTGCTGTTTTTTCGAGAGCGCGATATGAGTGTAAGTTGCTATTTAGTTGTGAGGGAGTAGAGTGAAACAACAGAAATTATCCATTGGGATGTGGCTGTTTGCAGCTGTATCAGTCCTAATGGTTTCTCCAGTGCGTGCTGATGTTATAAAACAGAGTGCGGTACAACTTAAAGAGGTAACAAATAGAAAAGAATTCATTACAGACATTCCTCAACTAAGTGACATTCAGCACCCCTATACCAGTGTCAAGGACTGGGTGGCGCAGGAGAATAAACAGAATCAAGTGATACAAGTGACAGGGGTGCGCCTTTCCCCAACTGCGAATGGTCTGGAAGTGATATTAGAAACTCCTACATCTGATAAGCTGCAAACCACAACAAAGAGTGAGGGAAACACCTTTACCGCGATAATTTCTAACGCTCAACTGCATCATAAGAGTGGTAGTTCCTTCCGTTCCAACAACCCAACTGCTGGAATCACATCGGTAACGGTGACGAATCAGGATGCTAATAGTATCTTGGTGACAGTGACGGGCGAAGCAGGTTTACCAAAAGTCGAATTGTTTGACAGCGATTCTGGTCTAATTTTCGCCTTTACAAGTGCTGTATCTTCCACCCAGCAACAGCCGCAACCACAAAAACCTCGGACCGACAAGCCAAGTAGTGGAATACCACCAACAAAACCATCGGCTTCTGGCTCTGAACCGATTGAACTGGTGGTGACAGGTGAACCAGAAGGCAGCTACAACCCACCCACTGCAAGCACTGCAACGAAGCTAGAAGTTCCCCTAAGCAATATTCCACAGTCAATTCAAGTGATCCCGCGTCAAGTGATTGAGGACCGACAGGTAGTGCGTATCAACGAACTCACCGACAATGTTAGTGGTGTTCAGGGATCACCAGGTTACGGCGGCTTATCCTCAATCGGTAATTTATATATTCGCGGGTTTTCGCAAGGGAGCGAAAATTTCCGCAATGGATTTCGAGATTTTGGTTTTGATAGTCCTCGTGATGTTGCGAATGTCGAGCGAGTTGAGTTTCTCAAAGGTCCTGGCTCAGTCCTTTATGGTGGCGGTGCCTTTGGCGTGGGTGGAGTTGTCAACACAGTCACGAAAAAGCCTCTATCGGAGCCACGTTATGAAGCGAACCTGACTGTTGGCAGTTATAACTTCTACCGTCCAACAATTGATTTGACCGGACCGCTTACATCTAATAATTCTTTATTATATCGCCTCAATCTCGCTTATGAAAATGCAGACGGTTTCCGCGATTTTAATCACAATGAAAGTATTTTTGTCGCACCAGCACTGACATGGCAAATCGATCCGCGAACCAAACTGACTACTGAATTTGAGTATCAACGCTACCAACATGTCGCTGATTTTGGATTCCCGTCTGAGCCTGAAGTCTTAAGACTTCCTATTAATAGATTTTTAGGAGTACCAGGTTTTAGCCATCAGGAGCTTCACTCCACTTCAATTACTTACAATTTTGAGCATGAATTCAGTGATAACTGGCGCTTTCGGCAGGGGTTTAACGCACTTTTAGTTGGTGGGAATAACCGAGGAATATTTTACAACTCCTTGGAAGAGGACCGACGAACGCTTGACCGCTATGCGAGTCAGTCGCCCAATGAAGAACAGGAAAACTATACTTTGCAAAATGAAATCTTCGGCAAGTTTAACACCGGACCCTTAAGCCACAATGTCTTGCTAGGAGTGGAACTTGCACGTTACAAATATAGCTTTGCTTTTCTTCAAGCATCAGTAGATCCGATAGATATCTTTAACCCAAAATATGATGCGAAGATTGGAGAGTTCACACCAAGTTACGCTAGTAAGTATGGCTCAGACAATCTTGGAATCTACTTTCAGGATTTCATCTCGCTCCTTCCCAATCTCAAACTTCTTGCTGGCGGGCGCTTGGACTTAAATGATTCAAGCAATGTTAATCCCCTGACTAACCAAACGACAAATGAGCAATCGAACAGTCATTTTTCTCCACGAGTAGGTATTGTTTATCAACCAAGCGAGATGACATCGCTCTATTTTAGCTGGTCGAACTCTTTCAATCCCCAGTACTTTAGCAGAAGTCGGACTGATGAACAGTTCAAACCGGAAACAGCAGAGCAATTTGAGGTTGGGGCGAAACAGGAATTTCTCAACAAGCAACTCTCAGCGACTCTGGCATTCTACCAGTTGACCCGCCAGAACGTGCTGACAGTAGATCCAGTTGATTCAAGATTTAGCATTCAGACGGGCGAACAGAGAAGTCGTGGTATTGAACTGGACATTGCAGGTCAAATTTTACCGGGATGGAAAATTATTGCCACCTACGCTTACACAGATGCTTTCGTTACTAAAGACAACACAATTCCCGTTGGCGCTCAATTAATTGGTATACCGCACAATAGTGCCAGTTTGTGGACAACTTATGAAATTCAGAAAGGTAATTTGCAGGGGTTGGGGTTTGGAGCCGGATTATATTATGCAGGAGAGCGAGAAGTACAATTACCTAATACCTTTAAACTTCCTTCCTATGTCAGAACTGATGCTGCTATCTTCTATCGACGCAATCAGTACAAATTTGCTATTAACATCAAAAATCTTTTCAGTGTTAAATATTTTGAAGTCGGCTCTGATGGTCCATACCCTAGAGAGCCATTAACTTTGCTGGGAACAGTATCTGTTGAGTTCTGATTTGAAAGAGTTTAGAGACCAGAATATAAAATTTTAAGGAGAGCCGGATAATGAAATTACGAACCATAGCATTAACCATTCATCGCTCTATCGGTATTCTGCTCGGTCTTGTACTCTTGGTAATTGGCTTAACAGGTAGCGCCTTAGTTTTTTCTCGAGAGATTAATAGCTTGCTGAATCCTCAACTGATGCAAGTAGTCCCCCAAGGCGAACGTCTTTCACCAGAAGCTGTGTTGAATACCGTCCACTCTGCCTTTTCCGACATGGAACTTCATTCCATAACTTTACCTCGTACTTCTAAAGAAGTCTACATGGTGGCGTTGAAGTCTCCTAAGGACGAGTGGATTGATGTTTCCCTTAATCCCTACACCGGAGCTATTCTGGGTTCACAGCAATGGGGGCACACTCTGATGAGCTTCATTTTGTACATCCACATGTATATGCTGATGGGTGAACAAGTGGGTTACAAGTTCGTTGGCGTTTGTGGTTTGTTACTCTTGATACTGGTAGTCAGTGGGCTGGTTATTTGGCCTGGATGGCGAAACAGAATACGAGGCTTTCGGATTCGCTGGAAAGCTCCTGCTCCCTTTCTCACTTACGATTTTCACAAAGTGGTAGGTTTTTTAGCCGCAGCATTCCTGCTCGTGATTGCTTCAACTGGAGCAGCGATGGTGTTCAGAAGCGAGTTTGAAAGCGCCACTTATTGGTTAACTCATACACCATTACCAAGATCTCCTGTCTCAACGCTCGTAGCAGGTCAATCCCCCCTACAGGTGGCTCAGATCCTGCATAGAGCAGATACCACCTTACGAGAAGGAAAAAACACTGTGGTTATGTTGCCTCATGAGGCAAATGGGGTATTTGAGGTATATAAAAAGTTACCTCAAGACATAGACTTGTACGGTCTTAGCAAAGTTTACATCGATCAGTATAGTGGAAAAGTTTTGCAGGTGGATAATGCTTTGAAAGCACCCCTAGCGGCACAACTTAATAATCTACTGCTCTATCTACATAACGGTGCTTATGGAGGATTGGGGATGCGATGTTTGTATGTGCTGATTGGTCTTGTCCCTTCCGCATTGTTAATCACTGGCATTTTCATGTGGCGCAATCGTCGTAATCGAGCCAAGTTTGACAAGCCCTTCAGGCAAGGCAGAAGACAGGAGGCAGAAGGCAGAAGGTAAGTGTCATGGTTTATATAGAGAATATTCTATTTTGTAACGCTTACTTTTCGCTTCAGCTGTACGTCTACGCATCTGGCAGTTGTTCTTCTAGCAGCCGTAGAGGTAGATATAGATAACCTCCCATTACCGTTAGCATGTCGAGTATTCCCATGACAGTAAACAACAAAGCAATGCCGTGTCCTCGCCCGACACCGATGATCTGTCCGACACTTCCAGCCAGTGATCCTCCTACGGCAAGTAATGGCTCGAAGACTTGATCTGCTAACGGTCCCGCGATAAGATAAGCAAGCGGCAGAGATGCCCAAGCAAGCATGCTTCGCACGGCAAAGACCCGTCCCTGCACATTAGGAGGCACTTTGCTCTGCCAAATAGCTTGGTCACAGCCATTGATCATCGGTACACTGAAGTAGTAGATCAAGGTAACAACGAAAAACACCGGGACAGAGGGCATAAGTCCAGCAAATAGCATACACAGCCCACCTAACAGTGTCAAGCCGAGTATGCTATGGACGCGGTTCTTCGGACAGCCCCAAGCACTCATCACTAAACCGCCAACCAGCATACCACTCCCACCGATGGACAGCACAGTGCCAAGTACGGCAGCCGAAGTGAAAGCCAGCACCAGAGGTGTAACTAGCACGGTGACAACTCCTATGAAGAAATTGCTGACAGCGAAGAATATTAACAATCCGAATAGTCCAGGTCGAGCAGTGATGTATGTCCAACCATAGGTGGTCTCGTGCAACAACGAGCCTTTCTCCACTTTATTCTCTACGGTAATTTTGGGTTTAGGGAATCGGACGAGCATCAGTGTAACCATGGCAAAGAGGAAAGTAACGCAGTCAATTAGAATCACCCCCTCAAGCCTAATAGTTACAACTAGCAAGCCTGCAAGCATCGGTGAAATCAGCCGTGAAGCCGCCTCTGCCATGTGCACAATACCGCTGGCGCGACCAAGGTGTTGCTTAGGAACAAGCAACGTAGTTGTAGCACCATAGGCTGGCCATCGGAAAGCGTTGAAGGTCGCACTAACCGCTACAGCCAAGTAAATGTGCCCAACTTCAAGCCGATTGGCATTGAGCAACAGCGCAATCAACAATGTACTCAGTCCTGCCCCAGTATCGGCAATCAGCATGCATGAGCGTCGATCCCAGCGATCCACAAGCGCACCAGCTAATGGTGATATCAATATGCCCGGCAGGCTAGTGAACAAAGAAATCAGTGCGAATTGCGTGACTTTCCCAGTACTTTGGTATACCCAAATACCTAGCGAAAAGCTAGTGAAACCGGAGCCGATAAGCGAGACAAGTTGACCAAACCAGATCAGGATGAATACTTGCATTTACTACATAACCTTAATGGATAGATTTGGCTGGGATATTGGGGTGTTGCCAGTTAGATGGTAAATGCCTGTGGAAGGCTTCGACTGCCTTCGCCACTCCGTCTTCTGCCTGAATCCGTTTGCCCATCTCCACAGCACGCGATCGCATTGTTGTATCGCTGATGGCAGTTTGAATAGCCGCGACTAGTTTCTTTACTGAAGGCTGTTCTTGTACAATCGGCGGTGGACCTAAACCTAACTCCCCTACTCTTCGGGCAAAGAGAAACTGGTCGCCATTATAGGGCATAGTAACTGTAGGAACGCCAGCACGTATACCATTCAATGTTGTGCCATGACCACCGTGATGCACCACAGCTGCCATTTGCGGGAAGAGCCAATCGTGGGGTACCGATTGGATCGTAAATATCTCATCTTCTGGAAAATTGGCATCACGAAGCCCACCGACTACGGTTCGCACAATAGCTCGCTGTCCGGTCTGAGATAGCACTTTGCGAACTGTCTCTACTCCAATTTTCTCATGCCAAGTTTCAAGATAAATTGGCGGTGGTCCAGCAGCTAAAAAGTCTACTAGGTCGCTGGGCGGTTGCCAGTTGGATGGACGTTCAAGAAACCAATAGCCAGTGATATATACCCAGTCTGGCCAGTCATTCGGTTTAGGGAGAAAAGAAGGACTACAGCTGTAAAGAAATGGTACTTTTTGTTGCTGCATTCGCGCCAGCACACCTGACCAAGGGGGAAGAGAAGGTAAGTGCAAGGTTTCGTGTCGCCATTGGTTAATTGGTGGCCGAATAGATTGCCAGATGAGTTGATCGAACAACGAGTAGGTCAGCCAGTTGTATATTTCTTCTAAACGCGGAACAGTTGGTATGTGTATGTGAGGAAAAAGAAAATGAGGCAAAACATGTGTTTGATGACGGGGGTTCTCACAAGCTGCGTAGCAAGGTATGCCAAGTTTTTCAGCAATATCGTAGCAGGCAAATGTCTCTGGGTTAAAAACAATTACGTCTGCATCTTGGCAAATTTGCCAGAGTACAGGTAGCAGACTCTCGTTCACTGGTCGTAGCCAATTGCCAAAATTACGGCTCAAACCGAAGGGATTGTTGCCGAAAGGTACTGGTGGACTTGTCTTTTTAAACTTATTACACTCTATAGGCACAAAGTTCAATCCGCAATTGCAAACAAACTCTTGCATAGAAGAAACCGTAGCTAGTTGTACTGAGTGACCAGCCCGTTGCAATCCTAGCCCAAGAGCGACGTAGGCTCGGGTACCGCCAGGTGATGCCAATGCCACAATTTTTATACGCATACTTTTTGTCCTGTTATTTTGGCGTTGTACAATCAGGTTGTGGTTTAGATAGATCTAGGGATGCCGCTTAAAAAAGCTATTCTATTTTGATATTCTAAAAATTCAAATTTTTGCACAGTAGTTTATTGTATTAGACCATCTCATTTCCCTCCATCATTCGCCTGCAACTTCTCAAGGCAAGTACGCAGATGTTCAGCAAGTACCTGGACATGAGGTTCCTGAATTATGGTGCGGTGATTACCAGGAATCCAATGTATCTCTACTCCTTCAGTAGTTAACTCTCTCCAGCCCAAGGTTGAGTCCTGGGAACTTATTGCTACTCCCTCGCTAGCTTGGAAAAGGATGACCTTTTCCGAATATATTTGGATTTTGTATGTATTTACGGCTCGCTGGTTCCTTTCTATAGTCTGTAGTAGACGTTGTGCTTGAGCCAGCCCAAAATCTGGAGGTATCAGATTGAGTTGCTTTACTTGCTCTATTATATAAAGTCGCCGCTCGTCTGGTTCGAGTTGCCGGAGGTGATCCAATGAAAGGGGAATGTACTCGTTATATAGTTTGACTAAGAAAGCTGCGTCGTCTGGTTGTTGGAGTTCTTCAGAAGCCATACGTACAGCAGCGACATCCAGCAACCCTAAAAACGATACCTGCTGGTTTTGTACTTGGAGCTGTTGGGCCATCTCGAAGGCTACCAGACCGCCAAAACTCCAGCCTAAAAGCTGGTAAGGACCTTGCGGCTGAACAGTTTGTATCGCTTCGATATAATGAGCCGCTATGTCTTCAATCTGAGTGTGAAACTTATGTTCCTGATCAAGAGACAGTGATTGCAGCCCATAAAAAGGTTGTTCTGAACCTAGATGACGTGCTAAATACGTGTACCATAAAATTGTGCCACCATCTGGATAGATGCAGAATAAAGGTCGCTTAGAACCACTTGGCTGAATAGGTATCAGGGTAGACCAGGAGAAGGAATCTGAATGCTTTCGCAGAATACTCGCCAAGTGTTCAACAGTCGCGTTTTGTAAGAGTGTCGCTAAGGGTAAATTTTTTCCAAACTTCTCTTGAATTCGAGCCATCAGGCTTATGGCTAAAAAGGAATGACCTCCAAGCTTAAAGAAGTCGTCTCGTACTCCGACAGGGTGAACATTCAGAACTTCTTCCCAAATGTGCACGAGTTGGAGTTCCAAGGTGTCGCGAGGTGGAAGAAAGTCAATTTCTAGACTTTGGCTGAAAGTATTCGGTGCGGGTAGGGCATTGCGATCTATTTTGCGGTTGGGTGTCAATGGCAAAGCCTCCAGAAACACAAAGACAGAAGGCACCATATACTCAGGCAACTGCTCCTTTAAAAACTTTCGTAGTTGATTAGTTGTAGATGTCTGCTCATTGCTGTTGACAACATAAGCTACCAACTGCTTGTCACCAGGTTTAGTCTCCTGCGCTAGCACCACAGTCTCGCGTACCGCCGGGTGTTGAGCTAGCACCGCCTCAATCTCTCCAAGTTCAATGCGGAAGCCGCGAATCTTCACTTGGTGGTCAATGCGACCGAGAAACTCGATGTTACCATTGCTATCGTAGCGGGCTAAGTCTTCAGTTTTATAGAGGTAGGCTCCTGGTTTGTCAGACATTGGGTTGGGGATAAACTTTTGGGCTGTCAGTTCGGGGCGGTTTAAGTAGCCACGTGCTAATCCATCTCCACCAATGTGTAGTTCTCCAGGCACTCCAACAGGAACTAATTGACCGTGTTGGTCTAAGATATAAAATTGCGTGTGAGCAATCGGGTGACCAATTGGTACAATATTACTATCTGTTTTTACCGAACATGTTGCTGACCAAATGGTGGTTTCTGTAGGACCATACATATTCCACAGCGAAGCACATCGATTTCGTAACTGATAGGCTAGGTGTCCAGGTAAAGTTTCTCCGCCACAGAGGATTTTCAATTGATGATTCCCACTCCAGCCTGCTGCTAAAAGTAGTTGCCAAGTAGGCGGTGTGGCTTGCATGACTGTAGCATTTGAGTCAGTTAGTTTTGCCCACAGGCGCGTTCCGTCCGAGGCAACTTCTCGACTAACGATTACCAGGCAAGCACCCACTATGATTGGGAGGAAAATCTCCAACGCAGCAATATCAAACGAATAGGTAGTGACAGCTAATAAGGTATCTTGCTCAGTCAGCCCTGGTGTTTGCTGCATAGTTTGCAAGAAGTTGCTCAAAGCGCTGTGTGGAATTTGCACACCCTTCGGTCTGCCAGTTGAGCCAGAGGTATAAATGACATAAGCTAGGTTGTAAGTCGTTACTTGAGTGACTAAATTTTGCTGGCTATACTGGGCAATAGTCTGCCAATCAGCATCTAAACAAATGACTTTGGCTTTGTGTTGGGGCAAAGCCTCTACCAGATGCCCTTGAGTCAACAGCACTGGTACTTGGGCATCTTCTAGTATAAAAGCTAATCGCTCTTGGGGATAAGTGGGATCAAGAGGAACATAAGCACTACCTGCTTTGAGGATGCCCAACATTCCAATGACCATAAAGAGCGATCGCTCCACACAAATTCCTACCAATACCTCTGGTCCTACCCCTAGAGAGCGTAGGTAATGTGCCAGTTGATTTGCTCTTGCATTCAATTCTTGGTAGGTTAATTGCTCCGATTCAAACACCACAGCTACAGCATCGGGTGTACTCTCTACCTGGCACTCAAACAACTCATGAATGCACCGGTGTTGAGGATACTCAACTCGAGTATCATTCCACTCTGCTTGCAGCGCCGTCTCAGCTTGAGTCAACAATGGTAACTCCGACAGGCGCTGTTGTGGATTAGCAACGATCCCACAGAGCAATGTTTGCAAATGCCCTGCCATCCGGCTGATAGTGCTTGGCTCGAATAAATCAGTATTGTACTCCAGATTGCCAACTATTCCCTGTGCTGTTTCTATCATAGACAGAGTCAAATCACACTTGGCAGTGCGACTCTCATTTAAAAGGGGACTTAAAATCAAACCTGGTAATTCTAATGCTGACATCGGTGTATTCTGAAGCACAAATATCACTTGAAACAGTGGTGCGTGACTCAAAGAACGCTGTGGTTGCAGCTCTTCTACCAACTGCTCAAAAGGCAAATCTTGATGAGCATATGCTCCCAATGCCATTTCCTGCACACGAGTTAGCAGCTCCCCAAAGGTGGGATTTCCTTTGAAGTTAGTACGCAGTACTAAGGTATTGACAAAAAAGCCAATCAGAGGCTCTATCTCACGGCGGTTGCGGTTAGCAACTGGGGAGCCGATCAGAATATCCTTCTGTCCACTGTAACGGGAGAGTAAAATTGCAAAAGCTGCCTCTAGGGTCATGAATAATGTAGCCCCTGAGTTTTGACTCAAGACGTTGAGTTTTTCAGTTAGAGCAGGATTGATCTGAAAAAGCCAACTACCACCTTGGAAACTTTCAACTGGGGGACGCGGTCGATCTGTGGGCAATTCTAACAAAGGCGGCGCACCAGCTAACTGTTGCTTCCAGTAGTTGATCTGAGCTTCTAAAACTTCTCCAGTCAACCACTGCTGCTGCCAAACAGCAAAGTCAGCATATTGGATGGAGAGTTCTGGAAGTGGTGACGGCTTTCCACTAAAAAAAGCTTCGTATACTGCTGCTAGTTCTTGAATGAATACGCCTATCGACCAGCCATCAGAGACAATGTGGTGCATCGTAAGCAGCACGATATGCTCTGCCTCGTCCAGTTGCAGCAGAGTAGCTCGCAATAATGGTCCTTGTGTCAGATTGAAAGGTTGCTGTGCCTCTGCGATAGTCAACTGCTGAACCTCAGTTTCCCGCTCAAGCTCAGATAACTTTTGTAGATCCACCACTGGAAAGGTTAAAGTCAGAGTTGGGGCGATCGCCTGGACAAGTTGACCTGCCACGGTAGTAAAGGTCGTCCGTAAAGCTTCGTGACGCCGTACAATTTCGTTGAGACTCTGCGAAAATACACTGACATTGAGCCAGCCCTTCAAGTGCACAGCACTAGGTAGATTGTAGAGGAAGCTGTTCGGGTGCAACTGGTCAAGGAAGCATAGCCTACGCTGGGCAAAAGACAGGGGTACAAAGTTGTTTTCTTTTCGTCGAGGTATTGTTTGCGATCGCAAAACTCTTTCGTTTTGTTCTTTTAGCAGCAATTCAAAAAGTGCTCGCTTTTTTGGAGAAAGAGCATCTATCTGTTTAGACAAATCATTCATCATCTCCTCCTAATTCTTTTAGACCTAAGATTCTTTTTTGGATTTCTGCATCTACCTCCTCTTCCGAGAGATGCTGTAGCCTCATTAAAATGTGCATTTTCTTTTCCTCTTCCTGCTGAGCATGAAGTTGTTCAATTACAACTGCCAAGTCTGCCAGAGTTTGGGCTTCAAAAAAGCTGTGTAAGTTAATTTGTACTTGGAAAACATCACGCAACCTAGAAAGGATCTGGATGGCTAATAGAGAATTCCCCCCTAACTCAAAGAAGTTGTCGTAAATACCTACTTGTTCAAGCCCGAAAAGTTCTTGCCAAATGAGGGCAATCCTTTGCTCAGTCTCATTCCGAGGAACAGCATAGGCATTATGCAAATTTGGTCTAGGGTGTTTTGAATTGGATAAACGAGTCTGTACTAACTTTTCCAGAGCCGTTGATACCGCGACAGCATTGTTTTGCTCAATTTTGGTCTGGAACTCTTGCGTTGAGACAACAACCTGAGCTAGGGAATTATACGTAATTCTGCTAAACGCATCCGTACCCTCTTTGGATAAAATTCCTTTATTCAAGCTGTGTTCTCCAGACCCTTTAAGGTCAAGTAGCACGGCTGTATTAACTCCCATGCCAACCTCTTGCCAAGCATCCCAGTTAATAGATACGGTGAAAGTGCCATTTCTAAATGTATTACACCGAGCAAAAGCATCAAGAAAGCAATTTGCCGCGCAATAGTCTACCTGACCAAATCCACCTAGAATTGAATTAAGTGATGAACAAAGTACAAAGAAATCCAGCTTCACATTTTTGAAAATGAAATCTAGCACTTGTGTTCCTCTCACCTTGGGGACAAACACACTTTCTGCCATTTCTGGCGTTTTGAGTTGAATAATGCCTCCACCTGCAATTCCTGCTGCGTGGATGACACCATGAATTTCGCCAAAGTATTCGTAACCCTGAGTCATTACTGAGCGCATCTGTTCAAGATTAGCAACATCCGCGCTCTTTACCAGAACCTCTGCACCCAGCTTCTGAATTTGTTGTAGTTTCCGGATCTTGCAGCTAACCTCATCCTGAGGATCATGAGTTGCCAACCATTTTTCCCACTCGTCTCTTCCAGGAAAAGCCGAACGCCCGATCAATATCAATCTTGCCTGCACACTCTGTGCCAAGTACTCTGCAAGTACAAGACCAATTCCCCCCAAGCCACCTGTGATTAGGTATACTCCCTTATTCCGCAACCTTGGTGTTTCTTCAACAGATTCTTCCAATCGGACTGGCTCAAAAGTTTGCACCCATCTATGACTGCCACGGTAAGCCACAATTGTTTCAGATGATTTTGCAGCGAGTTCTGATACAATATAATGCACTAACTTCTGATCATCCCAGGTTTCCGAATTAGAGATAACAATATCAATGCTTTTGCAGGTGATGTAAGGATATTCCTGTGGAATAACTTTACAAGGTCCTAGCACAGTGGCTTTTTCTGGAAAGAGTGTTTCTTCGCCTGCAACTTCTTGCATATTGTTTGACACAACCTCAATTTGAAGAGGTTCTGTCAGATTTTGTTTTCCAATTGCCTGTGTCAGAAACAGCAGACTGTAAAAGCCTAAGTATTGAGACTTTTTAAAGAACTCAATTTCTGATTCGGTATGAATATTCGATGTAACACTCCACAAATGTACAATCGTTTTTGGCGTTTTGCCTAATGTGCGAAGTTCCTTGAGCAAAGCGTCGTAGTCATCACAATGCTGAGGATTAATTGTATATAAATTATCTTGGTGCTTAATAAACTGCTCTCCTACTACTACGGTAGACACATCCTGGCCTTCTTGTTTCAGTCGTTTTACAATTTGGTCACCCAAACCGCACTCATCAACAAACACCAACCAGCATGACTTCCGCTTCGCCAAATCTCCGTGTCCAAGCAGAGCCGGGGGCACGGATTGCTTCCAGAAAGGTAGGTAAAACCAGTCGGCGATGTCTGACTTTTTGTCCAGTGACACACTAGATCCGGAACCATTTTCTGATTGTTTTTGGGATTCAATCCAGTACCGCTGGCGCTCAAAGGGATACGTTGGCAAAGGGAGGCGATGACGCCGCTCATGAACATAAAATCCAGACCAATCGACCTGTATGCCCGAAAGCCAGAGCTTGCCCAATGTAGTGAGCAAAAACTCTACATCTGACCGTTGCTCGTGCGGATGGCGTAACGAATTCAGCACGATCTGGTCAGCAGGTTTATCTGGATGCTGCTGAGCTAAAGTACTCAACGTTCGTCCAGGACCCACCTCCAACAAAATCCGCTCTGGTTGTTTAAATAACTCATGTAGACCGTCTGCAAATCGCACTGTTTGACGCAAATGCTTAGTCCAGTAGCTTGGATCTGTTGCTTCTGCTGCTGTAATCCAGGTGCCTGTAACGTTAGAAACAAAAGGAATTTGCGGTGGGTTGAGTGTGGCTTTTTTCACTGCAACAGTGAATGGCTCCAAGACAGGGTTCATCATTTCTGAATGAAACGCATGAGAGGTATGCAAACGGCGACAGTTGATACCTCGTTTAGCAAGCTGGTCTTCCAGTTGCTCAACAGCGTCTGTAGCACCCGAAACGACGCAAAGAGATGGTCCATTAATTGTAGCTAGGGAGAGTTGATCACCTAGAAGCGATTGTAACTCTAACTCTTCTAGGGGAACAACGAGCATGTTACCACCAGGCAGTTTCTGCATGAGCTGTCCCCGTGCAGCCACCAGTGCTAAAGCATCTTCCAGCGAGAAAACGCCACTCAGACAAGCTGCCACATATTCACCAATGCTGTGACCAAGCATCGCCTGAGGGCGCACTCCCCACTCCAACCATAACTGAGCTAAGGCGTACTCGATCACAAACAGTGCTGGCTGAGTCATGGCAGTCTGCTGAAGTTGCTGCAAAGCGGCTTCAGTCTGTTCCTCAGTGGGATACAGCATTGAGTGCAAATCTAGCCCTAGGTGAGATTTGAGCAGTTCTGAGCAGAAATTTACCTGTTCACGGAATGTCGGCTCACTCTCATATAGTTCTTTACCCATATTTACGTATTGCGTTCCCTGTCCTGAAAACATAAACACGACAGGTGGCTCCCCAGACTCTGGAAAATTTGTAAAAACTTGTTTCGCATCCAAGGTTAAAAGGTCATTTGCCGTATCTTCAAGGTTTTGACAAACAACCATTCGTCTATGCTTGAAAGCTGTTCGACCAATATGATAAGTGTAAGCCACATCAGCAAGGTTGAGATCGGGATGCTGCTTTAAGTGTTCGACCAAATTTTTGGTGGCAGTATCGAGCGCAGAATCAGTTTTGGCGGATAACACCAACAGTTGCTTTGACCTGGATTTACCAGAAACTTCTACTGTCGGAGCTTCTTCGACAACAACATGTGCATTGGTACCCCCAATACCAAAGGAACTGACTCCGGCTCGACGAGGATTTCCATTTGTTTTCCATTCCGAAAGTGAGGTATTGACGTAAAAGGGGCTGCTGGTAAAATCTATCTTAGGGTTGGGTTGTTCAAAATGCAAACTAGGTGGCAATAACTTGTGTTTGAGCGCCAACACTGTCTTGATGAGACCCGCCACACCTGATGCTACATCCAAATGTCCGACATTAGTTTTCAACGAACCGATAGCACAGAAGCTCTTTGCCTCGGTTCTGGTGCGAAAAGCCTCTGTCAGCGCAGCGATTTCAATCGGATCGCCCAAAGCTGTTCCAGTTCCGTGCGCTTCTATATAAGTGACAGTCTCGGGTTCGATTGCGGCTATAGCCTGAGCTTCTGAAATCACCGCTGCCTGACCATCTACACTAGGTGCTGTATAACCAACTTTCACAGAACCATCGTTATTGATTGCTGAGCCTTTGATAATTGCATGAATACAATCTCCATCAGCAAGGGCATTTACCAACCGCTTCAAGACAACTATTCCGACACCGTTACCGCCAACTGTTCCCAGAGCTTTTGCATCAAAAGCTCTGCAATGTCCATCAGGCGAACCAATTCCTCCCTCTTGATACAAATAACCAACCTTTTGTGGAACCATGACTGAAACACCTCCAGCCAAAGCTATATCACATTCGCCACTCAGCAAACTTTGGCTTGCTTGGTGGACAGCAACCAAGGAAGTGGAGCATGCGGTTTGAACGTTGACACTTGGTCCAGTTAGGTTTAGCTTGTAAGAAGTAGATGTAGGTAGATAGTCTTTATCGTTTCCAAGTACTGCTTGAAAGCTACCAACTGATTCTAACAAGTCTGGGTTTGAATAAATATTGAACAAAAAATAAGTGCTCATCTTTGTACCAGCATAAATAGCGATCGCACCCTTGTAGGTTTCGGTATCGTAACCAGCACTTTCAAGAGCCTCTTGAGCGCACTCTAAGAAGAGGCGGTGTTGAGGATCCATAATTTCAGCTTCTCTAGCACTGAAACCGAAGAACGAAGCGTCAAACAGTTCTACGCCTTCCAAGATAGCACGTGCTCTTACATAGTTTGGGTTATTGAACACAGTATGGTCAATGCTTGAAGACTCCAGTTCTCCCTGATCGAAAAATGAAATAGATTCTACCCCAGAACACAAATTTTGCCAAAACGTATTTAGGTCGGGAGATCCTGGAAACCGACCGGACATACCGATGATGGCTATTTCTGACTGAGAAACCGAATTAGGTGAATGTAAGTCGTTCATTGAAAAATACTCACTATTTTTTCGTCGCTCGATGCTTTTGCCTAAGTTGATTTTGTTGATATATTAAAGCTCTACTGGCGCTACGATTTTCAACCCTTTCTTGATTTTGCAGACCAGTTGGTTTTTGAGTTTGCTTTTGACTTAAAAGTTTGACTAAAGAGCTGATAGTTGGGTATTTAAAAAGGTCAATAATTGATAGCTCTTGCTCAAAAATTTCGCGGAATTTGCTATGAATTTGGATTAAAAGTAATGAATGACCTCCCAAATCAAAGAAATTGTCATGAATACCGACTTTTTCTACCTGAAGCTTCTGTTGCCAAACATCTGCAATGAGACGTTCCGTTTCAGTTTGAGGTGCTACATAAGCCGCTTCTAACTGGGGACGATGTCTCTCAGGTGTAGGCAAAGCTTTGCTAGACACTTTACCGTTGGGTAAGAGCGGTAAGGTGTCTAGCATTACAAAAACTGACGGCACCATGTATTCAGGCAACTTTTTTCTCAAAAAGCTCTGCAATTCACTGATAGAGGGGGCTGATTCCTGTTCTTGTACTACATAGGCTACAAGCCGATTATTGCCAGTTTCTTCTTGGACAATAACAACCGCCTCCCGCACATCTAAGTGTTGAGCTAACACCGCCTCAATCTCCCCAAGTTCAATGCGGAAACCGCGAATCTTCACCTGATGGTCAATTCTTCCTAAAAACTCAATATTTCCATCTGGCAGGTAACGTGCCAAATCCCCAGTTTTGTAAAGGTATGCACTCGGTTCGTCAGTAAACGGGTTGGGGATGAATTTTTGAGCGGTTAATTCAGGATGGTTGAGATACCCCCTAGCAAGACCGAAACCACCAATATGCACTTCACCTAGAACCCCAATTGGTACAGGTTCTTGGTATTTATCGAGCAGATAAATTTGCGTATTAGCAATAGGACTACCGATTGGCACCTGTGTTATCTGTTTTTGGGGCTGACATTGGTATACACTGCTCCAAACTGTTGCTTCTGTTGGTCCGTATTCATTAAACAGAGATGTTTGCTCAAGTCGCTCACTGTGAAGTGAAATTAACTTTGTTGGACAAGATTCACCTGCAACAATCACAGTACGCAGCCCAACGAGATGTTCTGGTTCCCCCATAGTCAAAATCAGAGCATAAAGAGATGGAAGACTCAGTAAATGTGAAACTTGATTTTCAGCTATTAATTTTGTGATCGCTTGCGGATCTTGCTGAAAGTTCTGCTGTGGGAGTACAAGATTTCCACCCTGGCACAAAGTCCAAAATATGCCTGCAACTGAACTGTCGAAGGCTAACGAAGAAAGCAATAGAAAGCTTGTAGGTGGTTCACAGTAGTAGGTAAAACGAGCACTTGTCGAGTGAAGCAAGTTTTGATGCGTGACTAATACTCCTTTGGGCTGCCCTGTAGATCCTGAGGTGTAAATGACGTAGGCAAGGTTGTCGGGAGTTAACCCACTAATTGGATTTTCTTTGCTTTCAAAAGCTACGAACTCCCAGTCAGTGTCCAAGAAGACCACACGTTTTTCTTGCTTGGGCAACTTTTCAACAATACGCTGTTGAGCCAACACTAGTGGAGACTGAGCATCCTCCAGTATAAATGCCAATCGCTCCTGTGGATAAGTTGGGTCTACTGGCAAATATGCACCACCTGCTTTAAGGATACCAAGAACTCCGATCATCATTTCCAGAGAACGCTCCATACAAATTGGCACCAGTACCTCCGGTTTCACTCCCAGCTTTTGTAAGTAATGTGCCAGTTGATTTGCGCTCTGGTTAAGCTGAGAATATGTTATACGTTGATCATCACACACAACGGCTATATTGTCCGGTGTGCGTGCGGCTTGTTCTTCAAAGAGTTCGTGAATGCACTTGTCTAGAGGGTAATCAATCTTCGTGTTGTTAAATTCGACTAACAGTTTTTGTCGCTCGACATCGCTCAGTATCTCTAACTCACCAATGCTCGCCTGAGGATTTTTGATGACACTTTCTAACAAAGTTTGAAATTGTCCCGCTAAACATTTAATATCATCTGCAAAAAATTGGTTGGCATTGTAGTGAAATCCTGCAATTAGAGCAACATCCTGCTGAATACAAGAGAGTTTTACTTGGAAACGGTCAACACAGGTATATTGCTGGTTAATTGAAAATGAAATGTCGGCAACCTGATACTTAGTGGGCTGTTCCTCAAAATCAAAGCACAAAGGAAAAAAAGATGGCTCGATGCTGTTGCCAGTAGATTTAATTATTTGCACCCAAGAAAAATATTCCTGCCATGTATACGCATCGCTTGACAACTTATGAACCTGCTTTAATATTTCACTCACCTGGAATTTTTCTTCTAGATGACATCGAAGCGGTAAATATTTGGTAAACAGCCCGATGATTTCTTTGAGTTCTTCATATTTGCGACCGTCATAGGCGGTGCCAATAATTATATCTGAATGTCCAGTAAGACGCCACAGTAGGATTTGCCAACACGCAAGTAAGAATACATCCTTTGAAATTCCATACTTGTGGACGAGTCCCTCGATCTGCGTTACTGTATCAGGAGCAATCGTCACAGCAAGAAAACGAGGTTCAAATCCAAGTTCTTCGTTAGGCTGATTTTCAAACATGAGTTTCACAGCTTGAAGATCAAAATCAGAAATATTCTGTTTGCGCCAATACGCTCTTCCTGTTTCTCTGTCTTCTGCTGCAAGTAATTCATTTTGCCATTGTGAGATATCTGCGTATTGCATCGACTCTTCGTCAATTTCTTTGCCATTCAAGTATGCAGCATACAAACAGCTAATTTCCCGCACTAGATTCTTAAGACCAGCTGTATCGCTACACAACGCAGATATGCTCAATAATAATATATGTCTATCTGCTGATAGTGTGACAACAGACAGATATAATAGTGGACCTTGTACAAAGTTGAAGGATAACTGACCAATCTCATCCCAAAGTTCCTTGATTTTGGCTGCTTGTTCCTGGGGATTCAAATTGCTGAGATTATGGTAGTCGCTTAATGGAATACTGTTGTCAGCGATCGCCTGAAGCGGAATCGTCATTCCGGTAGAGCAAATAAAGATGGTGCGGAGAATTTCATGGCGATGGATCGCTTGTTGAATAGTTGACATTAAAAGCTTTGGCTCAAAATCTCCCTCAATCAATACAGTACATTGAGCACGATAAGGCAGACTACGATCCTTTGACTGCAACAACCAAAGATGTTTTTGCTGTGGCGAGAGCTCAAAGCCTTCAATATTCTCGTGCATATTCAATGTTGCAGTCATCATTTTCTCCTTGAATGAGTTTGATTATGTCCTGTAAATTAACCTTAATTCTTTATAAACTCCACTCCACTGCTAGTCGGGCTTTATTTCCACTCTATGCCTGCTTTGAGGAGTTAGGCGTGGAGTTATTTTATTTTGGGTGATTGAACGGACATTGTAGTATGTTTAATTTCATTATGGTCAAATACACAAGCGTGTTATTAAATAAAATAATGTGTTGATAGTTACAATCAATACTATGTAGAAATCACATTTAGAGATTGAATGAAATAGAATACGATCTGCGTGTTGACAAACAATACCTACAAGTTTTCTATAAATTATCTGAACCGATAAACGGTTCGCTCATCGCTACTATGACTTGTCGTTCACCGATATATGCTTCCCGCCCATGTGCGATCGACATATTATCGAGCATCAGGATATCGCCTTGAAGCCAGGTAAAAACGACTTTTTCTTGTTCATAAGCTTGGCAAATGTGCTCAATATCAGTCGGTTTGATCGCTGTTCCATCGCCGTAATAGGTGTTATAAGGAAGTCCATCTTCATTGAACTCGGAAAGTAAGACTTCGCGGATATTCGCCTCTAACGTGGTGTAGTGAAAGAATGCAGCGTGATTGAACCAAAGAAGTTCACCCGTTTGGGGATGTTTTTGTACTGCTGGACGAATTTGGTGAGTTCGCAAGCGCTCGCCGTCTTTCCACTCGAATTCAATCAGATTATTGCGGCAATACTTCTCCACCTCAGTTCTATCGTTAGTCTGGTAAACATCTTGCCAGGTTAACCCGAAACCATCATTGTAATTGCGGACGAGCATCATTTTCTTTTCAATAAATTGGTCTCGAATCTCAGGATGGATACGTTGGTAAACTTTTCGCACGTCGGCAATCGGTGTCTCGCCACCTTGCTGTGAGACGGAAAGACAGCAAAAGTAGATTTTTGAAGGCCATTTTAGCCAATACGTCCCTTCGTTATGGAGATTGATCCGCTGATCTGCCGGATGAACTGTTGATGTGTAAATCCGGTTGCCTTGCGTTGTGCGTGGCGTCGAGCGATCGCGATACTCCAACAACTCCCCATTGGAAGTTGCCTTGACAAACTGCTCAAACTCAACTAATGCCTTCACATTGAAATTCCGAAAAAGTAGTGCTCTGTGTTTCAACAACAGTGTCTCAATAAAATCCCGGTTGCTAGACGCCCAATCCACTAAATTGACCCCATCAACAGCGGGTTGGACTACCAGAGGGATGGACTTTCCGCATGGTAAGCACCCTACCTTGATTGGTCCTTCTTGAGATACGGTGATACCTTTACGTTTGACATATCCTAACTTTGGAAGACTGACTATTTCAAGTTTTGGCTCGTTCATTGCACATACTCCCCTTCACAATTTTGATGAACTGTTCTTATTCCGCTTGATGTTCTTTAACATTTGGAGATCCGCTTTTTTGAAATCTTTTGCTTTTAAGAGAGCCTGTTGCCTGTCTGCCTCGGTGAGTTTTTCTCCCAATGCCTTTAGCCTGACACTCGGCTGCTCAACAATGTTTAGTAACAATATTTCAAAATGATTCGCCATTTGAGCGATCGTTGTAGCATTAAACAAGTCTGTGTTGTAATTAAACCTAGCAGAGAGACCGTCCACTCCCTCTGAAAGGAAAAGTTCTAGATCAAATTGTACTGTTGTGTTGTCAGTCTCAAGTAAGCTCAAAGTCAGTCCAGGAAGCTCCAGCTTTGTCATCGGTACATTCTGAAGGGTGAACCATACTTGAAACAATGGACTGTAACGGAGGTTCCGCTTTGGTGCCAATTCCTGTACTAACTTTTCAAACGGCAGATCCTTGTGAGAATAAGCTCCTAAGGTTACCTGGCGTACCCTTGTGAGTAACTCCAGAAAGGTAGGATCGCCTGACAGATCTGTACGCAATGCTAGTGTATTGAGGAATAGCCCAATCAGTCCTTCAAGTTCGACGCGGTTACGATTGGCAATGGGAGAACCGACGACAATATCTTCTTGACCACTGTAGCACGAGAGTAAAATTGCAAAAGCAGCCAGCAGGGTCATAAATAAAGTGCATCCCTCCTGTTGACTCAATTTGTTGATGGCTTGTGATAGCTCAACAGATAGCTCGAATAAATGAGTAGCACCCCGAAATGTCTGAACGGCGGCCAGTCGTGGGTAGTCAGTGGGTAACTCCAGTACTGTTGGTGCGCCCTCTAACTGCTTTTTCCAGTAAGCTATCTGAAATTGTAGTATCTCAGTTTGTAGCCATTGCCGCTGCCAAGCTGCAAAGTCTACATATTGGATTGGCAGCTCAGCTAACGGTGACGGTTGCTGTTTGTAAAAGGCTTGATAAAGTGTTGCCAATTCACGCACCAGCACGCTTATTGACCAACCGTCAGAGGCAATATGGTGCATTGTCAGTAGTACTATGTGCTCCTGTTCTTTAAGGCGCAGTAGTTTGACTCGTAGCAGCAAGTCACTGTTGAGGTTAAAAGGTCGTTGAGCTTCTTGAGAAGCCAGTTTTCTGACTGAGGCTTGTTGTTGATTTGAAGCTAATTCACTGATGTCAATTACGGCGAAGGGTAGTGATGTGACTGATGAGATGATTGCTACGGGTTGCCCTTCTAGTATCTGGAAATTGGTTCGCAATACTTCGTGGCGGCGTAGAATTTTGTTGAAACTTTGTTGTAGTGCGCTTAGATTCAATTGTCCTTCTAGGCGAACAGCAGCAGGAATATTGTAGAAGGGGCTGTTTGGTTCTAACTGAGCAAGGAACCATAACCGTTGTTGGGCAAATGATAGGGGTAACTCTTGTGAGCGGGAAATCCTCTCAATGGTTGTTGTTTCAACTCCCAAGCCGTCATTGGTGACTTTTTCAATTTCTCTGGCTAGTCCGGCTATTGTTGGTTGTTCAAATAAGCAACTTAAAGGCAGTTCTTGTTGAAAAATTTGCCGCACTTGGGAAATCACGCGAGTTGCTAGCAAGGAATGTCCTCCCAACTCGAAAAAGTTATTGTGAATGCCTACTTTTTCAAGACTAAGCACTTCTGCCCAGATTCCTGCTAGCATTTGCTCTATTGGTGTGGAAGGTGCAGTAAAATTTGATTCGGATAATAGCTGTGTTGCATCGGGTGCAGGCAATGCTTTACGATTTATTTTACCATTAAGTGTCAGTGGTAGTGCTTCTAAGATGACAAAAGCTGCTGGCACCATGTAGTTTGGCAACTTAGATTCTAGATAATCCCGCAGTTGAGTGATTGTTAGTGTTTGCTCTTTTTGAAAAACAACATAGGCAACTATTTGTGGAGAATTTGATGAATCTGAGCGAACGACAACTACAGTTTCTCGGACTTTAGGATGTTGGCTGATGGCTGCTTCAATTTCTCCAAGTTCGATGCGGAAACCACGAATTTTTATCTGATTGTCGATCCGACCAATGTACTCTATTTCTCCATTCGGTAGATAGCGTGCTAAATCTCCTGTTTTGTATAAACGTGTCGCCGATTGTTCACTAAAGAGATTGGGGATGAATTTTTCTGCTGTCAGTTCAGGGCGGTTTAAATAACCACGAGCTAGTCCATCCCCACCTATATGCAGTTCTCCAGGTACTCCAACAGGAACTAATTGACCGTATTGGTCTAAGATATAAAACTGTGTGTTAGCGATCACATGACCAATTGGCACAATGGTGTTATCGGTTTCTACTAGGCAAGCTGCTGACCAAATAGTAGTTTCTGTAGGACCGTACATATTCCACAGCGAGTCACACCGACTGAGTAATTGAGTAGCTAAGTGTCTAGGTAAGGTTTCTCCACCACAGAGGATTTTCAATTGATGATGACCACCCCAACCTGTTGCTAAAAGTAGCTGCCATGTTGCTGGAGTGGCTTGCATGACTGTAGCATTTGAATCAGTTAGTTTTGTTAACAATTGCGCTCCGTCCAAGGTAGTTTCCCGGCTGACGAATACTAGGCAAGCACCAACTATGATGGGAAGGAAAAGTTCTAATGCAGCAATATCGAAGGAATAGGTGGTAACTGCTAATAAGGTATCTTGCTTAGTCAGCCCTGGTGTTTGCTGCATAGTGTGTAAGAAGTTGCTTAAAGCGCTGTGGGGAATTTGCACACCTTTTGGTTTACCAGTTGAGCCAGAGGTATAGATGACATATGCTAGGTTATTAGCACTTACCTGTGCAAGTAAATTTTCCTGGCTTTGTTGGGTAATGGTGTGCCAATCAGTATCCAAACAAATGACTTTGGTTGTGTGCTGGAGCATTACTTCCATCAAGCATGCTTCAGTCAGCAGCACTGGGACTTGGACATCTTCTAGTATCAAAGCTAACCGCTCTTGGGGATAAGTGGGATCTAGGGGTACATAAGCGCCACCTGCTTTAAGAATGCCCAACAGTCCGATGATCATTTCTAATGATCGCTCCACGCAAATTCCTACTAACACTTCTGGCTTCACACCTAGTGTCTGTAAGTAGTGTGCTAGTTGATTAGCTCGACGATTCAGCTCGCTGTAAGTTAGTTGCTCCGATTCAAACACCACCGCCACAGCATCACTGTTTTGCTGAACTTGAGCTTCAAATAGCTCATGGATACACTGGTTTATCGGATAATCAGTCTTCGTTTTGTTCCACTCTATTAGTAGCTGATACTGTTCCTGTAAAGAAAGCAGACAGTAAGATTCGTAGCGTTCTTCTGGTTCATGAGCGATCGCTGTAAGGGTTCTGACATAATAATCACCAATCTGTTTAACTTGTTCCTCACACAATGCTATGGGATCAAAGTTAAGGGAAAAGTGAACTTGAGATGAGGAAGGATCTTGGCTGAATTGAGCAGTAAGAGTAAAATTTGTTTTCTGGAAAGTTTTTGTATTTAAAACTTGAACGCCTTTGAGGTTTAGCGCATTCTGATAAATATGAAAGTGGACGAAGTTAAATGCTGTTTCAAACAAAGACTGTTTACCTAGGACTCGCTGCAAGTCGGCCATTGGATACCGTCGAAATGGTAGTAACTCTTGCTCAGTTTCAAAGGTATTCCTTACCAAATCTATCCAGGTGCCTCCCTTGAATTGCAAACGAAAAGGTAGAGAGTTGAGGAACAATCCTAGCACTCGTTCTCCATCAGTTCCTTCCGGTCGCCCATGAGATACCAATCCTGTTACGATATCTGATTGACCACTTAGCAGACTTAATACCCGCATATGAGCAGCTAATAGCACACTCTTGAAAGAAACTTTCCAGGATTTCGCTCGTTGTAAAAGACTTTGAGAAAGTTCTATTGATAGTGGCACTTCATGTAAGCCAACTTGTTGGACAGAATTCCTGTGGTTTGCAGATGGCCAACGAGGTAACATCGTTAAGGTGCTGTCGCTCAACTTCTCAGTCCAGTAGTACTTTTGAGTATCCGATGTAATCGCTTCTTGCTCTAAAGCAACAAAGTCTTTAAAGTTAACTGCTGGAGATGAAGGAAGCAAATCAGCTTCTTTATTTAGCAAGGAAAAATATTGCATAAATAGTTCAGTGAGCATGGAAGCTACACTCCACCCGTCGAGAATCGCATGATGGAAGCTCACAGTAAACTGAAACGTCTCTTCACTACAGTAATGAATTTGAAAGCGCAACAGGGGTGCATTTGCCCAGTCGAAGTTGTGTGTCTTTTCAGATTCTATCCAAGCAGTCACTGCCTCTTGTTGCTGATCAAAAGAGAGATAGCAAAGGTCTTCCACCTGTAAAGGAATGTCCACTGATTGATGAACTAGTTGCAGTGGCTCACTGAAACTAGTAATGTTGAATGAGGTACGTAGAATAGGATGACAAACTACCAATTGCTTGATAACTGCTGATAAGAGCTGAAGGTCAAGAGGCGCTTGGAGGTGAAAGCTGAAGATTTCGTGGTATATGGCATTTTCAGGACTGTATTCGCTATGAAAGACCATCCCCATCTGAAGTTTGGTAAGGGGATAAGCATCTTCTATGTGAGGAGGTAATTTCAGACGATCTTGTTCACAAATAAGATTGAACGGTTGAACTCGCTCTGTGATTGTAGTGCTTTGTGTTAAGTTTTGAACCAGTTCATGAATCGTCTGATGTTTGAATAATTGTTGAAGTGAAAAGCACAAACCTCGTTCTTGTGCCTGGGATTGAACTTGAATGCTACGGATAGAGTCCCCTCCTAATGCAAAGAAGTTGTCGTAAATGCCCACCTGTTTGAGATCGAGAACCTTATTCCAGATTTCGGCTAATACTTTCTCTTCTGAAGTACGAGGTGCGACGAAAGCTTCATCCAATTCCGGTCTAGTTGTGTCGGGATTTGGCAGTGCTTGGCGGTTTACTTTACCATTGGGCGTTAGGGGCAAGGCATCCAAGAACACGAAGACCACTGGTAGCATATATTCAGGCAACTTCTCTTTCAAGAACTTCCGCAGTGTACTAGTTGTAAGTGTCCGCTCTTTGCTCTTGACAACATAAGCTACCAACTGCTTGTCACCAGGTTGAGTCTCCCGCGCTAGCACTACAGTCTCTCGTATCGCTGGGTGTTGAGCTAGCACTGTCTCAATTTCTCCAAGTTCAATGCGGAAGCCGCGAATCTTCACCTGGTAGTCAATACGTCCTAAGTATTCGATGTCTCCGTTAGGCAAGTAACGCCCTAAGTCACCAGATCGATAAAGGCGTGCACTCGGTTCGGAGCTAAAAGGGTTGGGAATAAACGAATGGCAAGTTAGATCGGGACGGTTAAGATATCCTCGAGCTAAACCTGCGCCACCAATGTACATCTCACCTGGAACTCCAATAGGTACTGGCTGCTGATGTTGATCTAACACGTAGACTTGCAAGTCAGGAATTGGACGACCAATAACACTTCCTAAACTAAGGTTTAAATCTGCCACTGTCAGTGGTTTGTAGGTAACATGCACAGTTGTTTCTGTGATACCGTACATATTGACTAATTGGGGATACCGATCACCGTGGCGCTCGAACCATGGTTTCAAGCTCTGAAGTTCCAACGCTTCCCCACCAAAAATCACCAGTCGCAGGTTCAACTGTTGGGCACCTCCTAACAATTCCTCTACTTGTATGAGTTGTCGAAAAGCAGAGGGCGTCTGGTTGAGTACTGTCACTTGCTGCTGTGACAAAAATTTGTAGAACTCTTGTGGTGAACGACTCAGCCAGTATGGTATTATAATTAGCCGCCCACCATATAGTAAAGCCCCCCAAAGTTCCCAAACTGAGAAATCAAAAGCAATTGAGTGGAACAGCGAAAAGACATCCTGTTTGTTAAAGTTATACCAGGATTCTGTTGCTGCTAACAGACGGACAACATTAGCGTGATTTACCAACACACCCTTGGGTTGACCTGTTGAGCCAGAGGTGTAGATGATATAAGCTAAATTATCAGTTGTACACTCACTCATGAAATTGTGTTGGCTTTCTTTAGCAATACTTCCCCAATCTGTGTCTAGGCAAATAATTCTTGTTTGAGATTCTGGCAAATTCTCCATAAGGTGCTGTTGAGTCAACAACACTGGTACCTGAGCGTCTTGTAATATGAAGGCTAATCTTTCTGGGGGATATGCTGGATCAAGGGGTACATAAGCTCCACCCGCTTTCAGGATGCCCAAAAGTCCAATCACCATGTGGAGCGCTAGCGCAGCGGTTCCGAAGGAGCTTCGCTCCACACAAATTCCCACTGGCACTTCTGGTTTCACCCCCAGAGAGTGCAGGTGGTGCGCCAGTTGATTCGCTCTTACATTTAGTTCACAGTAGCTCAACTGTTGGTCTACTCTGCGAGAAGCCTCGCTGCGCTCGTCTACAAAAACTACAGCTACAGCATCCGGTGTTTGCTCAACTTGAGCTTCAAACAACTGATGGATACATTGCTGCTGTTGATATTTAACTAGAGTATCATTCCACTCTATCAATAACTGATAACTTTCTTGTACACTAAGCAACGGCAAGTCCCAAAGTCGCTGCTCGGAGTTAGCAACAATACTCTCCAGCAAGATCTGGAAATGATTAGCCATCCGGCTGATCGTGCTTGACTCGAATAAATCGGTATTGTATTCTAGAGTACCAGCTAGTTCTTCTCCTATTTCTATCATATCCAAGGTCAAATCAAACTTTGCAGTACCACTGTTGATTGCTAGAGGACTTAAAGTCAAACCTGGGAACTCTAACTGAGACATCGGTGCATTTTGAAACACAAACATCACTTGAAATAGTGGTGTGTAACTTAAGTCTCGGTGAGGCTGCAGTTTCTCTACCAGCTGATCAAAGGGGAAATCCTGATGAGCATAGGCTCCTAAAGTACAATCCTGCACTCTTTTAAGTAACTCCCGAAAAGAGGGGTTACCAGATAGATTAGTCCGCAGCACTAAGGTATTAACAAAAAAACCAATTAGCTGTTCTATTTCGATGCGATTGCGATTAGCAATAGGTGAACCGACTACAATATCATCATTCCCCGTATAACGCAATAGCAGGATTTTGAAGACAGTTAGCAGAACCATAAACAACGTACATCCTTGCTGCTGGCTCAGGCTTTTAATAGCAACAGATAGCTGTTGAGATAGCTGGAAAGAATGGGTAGCACCCCGGAAACTTTGAATGGTAGGTCGAGGATGATCAGTGGGTAATTCAAGCAATCTTGGTGTACCATCCAACTGACGACGCCAGTAACAAAGCTGAGATTCTATGACCTCTCCTTGTAAAGATTGTCGTTGCCAAACGGCAAAGTCTGCGTATTGAATGGGTAGTTCTAGAAGTGGAGATGGCTGACCCTTAGAAAAGGCTTCGTAAAGTGCTGCGACTTCTTGAATGAGTACCCCCATTGACCAATTATCTGAGATAATATGATGCATTGTAAGTATCATATTATGTTCTATCTCATTTAGGCGCAGCAAAGTAACTCGCACTAATGGAGCTTGGTTCAAATTGAAGGGTTGTTGTGTTTCTTGCGTAACTAACTTACGGACTTCAGCTTCTAGCTCGACCTCTGGTAACTCTTGGAGATTGATGATAGGTAAGGTCAAACTTAAGGTGGGAGTAATGAGCTGGACAAGTTGTCCCTCCACTGTTGCGAAAGTAGTTCGTAAAACCTCATGACGCCGCACAATTTCATTAAGGGTTTGCAAGAGTGCATCTGTATTGAGCAAACCTGTAAGACGTAGAGCCGCGCGTATGTGATTGGCAAAGTTACCGGGCTGCAGTTGGTCTACAAACCATAACCGCTGTTGGGCAAAGGACATTGGAAAAAGGTGAGGCTGGCTAACCTTTTTTTGAAGTAGCTGTGCAAGAAGTTCACGCTTTTTTTCCGGTGAAAGCTCAGCGATATTTTCGGGAGTATTGGTCATTGAGCAACCTCCTTTTGAGCTAACATCTCGTTGAGCAATGAGTCAACTTCTTGATCGGAAATTTGATCGAGTTTTCCCAACATCTGTTGAGCATTTCCCCGATCAATTCTTTGAATTGTATTTATACTATTGTTTTCTCCCAAGCCTTGTATCTGTTTAACTGCCGAGACTTGGTCAAAGATAGTGGGTGTCTCAAACAAGCTATGCAGGGGCACATCCACATGAAATTCTTTACGCAACCTAGAAATAATTTGAGTCGCTAGCAGAGAGTGACCTCCCAAGTCAAAAAAGTTATCATAGATGCCTATCTGCTCAATCCCGAGAAGTTGTTGCCAGATTTCAGCAACGGTTTGTTCAACCTCGTTACGGGGAGCGATGTAATCATTCCCTAAGTTGGGGCGGGGATGGGTTGGCTTGGAGTGATTTGTCACCCCTGCTAATTTCTCTTCCAAAAGCGCGAATCCCTCTTCCAAGGAATCGAAAGAATGATTCTGCTCAATTACTGTTTGGAAATCTTGTGTTGACACAACAACATGAGGCAGCCCACTCCCTAGAATGCGATTAAAGGCATCGGCACCCTCTTGAGGCAGTATTCCTTTTTCAAGACTTTCTTCGCGCTTCTGTTTGAGAGCATCTGGCACTACAGTCTCCACTGCCATTCCTACTGTTTGCCAAGTATCCCAGTTAATTGATACTGTGAATTGATCAACTGTAGAAGCCTGACGGTGTGCATAAGCATCTAGAAAGGCATTTGCCGCACAATAATCTACCTGTCCAAATCCACCCAGGATGGAACTCATGGATGAACAAAGCACAAAGAAATCTAGATTGATATTCTTTAAAACCTCCTCCAGTACTAATGTTCCTTTCACTTTTGGTGCTAGTACGTTAGCTGCTATATGCGATGTCTTGAGTTGAACTACGCCGCCACCGGCAATACCGGCAGCGTGGATGACACCATTAATCTGACCAAATTGTTTTAATGTTTGAGCAATTACTACCTGCATTTGTTCGGGATTAGTGACATCAGCACTATTGATCTGAACCTGTGCACCTAATTCCTCAAGCACTAGCACTTTCTGGATCTTGCGACTTACAGCATCTTGGCTATCATGGCTAGTAAGCCATTGAGACCATTGTGAGCGCTCGGGTAGTCCCCTTCGTCCAATCAGGATCAACTTAGCCTGTACTGTCTTTGCTAGATATTCTGCCAATACCAAACCAATGCCCCCAAGTCCGCCGGTAATTAAGTAAACTCCTTCTTCCTTTAACTTAGTTTTGCCTGCGATGCGCTCATCCAAGCGGACAGCTTCATACTTCTGAACCCAGCGATGATGCCCACGATAGGCAACTATGTCTTCAGTTTGCTTTGCGATAAATTCTGTTAGAAGATTTTCTATCAGTGGTTGTACTGCTGGGGTTTCGGAATCAGGAATTACTACATCAATACTACAGCAGTTGATGTTCGGATATTCCTTTGGAATCACCTTGCATGGTCCTAACACCGTTGCCTTCTCAGGATATAATTTCTCGTCACCAGTTACATCATGTACATTGCTGGTTACGATTATTAACTTAAGAGAATTGGTAATATCCTGTTTTCCCAGTGCCTGTGTTAGGAACAGCAGACTCCAAAAGCCGAGATGCTGACAATCTTCAAAAAACTGATGTGGTGATTGTGTTTGTTTGCTTAAGCTGTTGCAGGGCAACGTATCATTGGGCGTAATACTCCAAAAGTGGGCGATCGCTTGTGGGGTCAAATCCTGCTTTTGAAGTGCTTTGAGTAATGCATCATAGTCATCCCGTTGTCGAGGATTAATGGCATATGTACGGTCATCAAGTTTGGTAAATTGCTCTGCTACCATTACTGTAATGACATCCTGATTCTGCTGTTCAAGTCGTTTGCTTATTTCGGCTCCGACTCCATAGGCATCGACAAAGACCAACCAGCATAACTTTTGTTGTGCCACTTCTTGTTGTAAAAGCCCAAGCGGCACAGATTGTTTCCAAACAGGCACGTAAAACCAGTCGGCAATATTTGGCTTTTTGTCTAACGCTTCTTGCCTTACCGTAGCTAAGGTAATTTCAGGGTTTGCTTCAATCCAATAACGCTGACGCTCAAATGGATACGTTGGTAAAGGAAGACGATGACGCCCTTCATGGGTGTAAAAACCTGACCAATCAATTTTAATACCGAAAAGCCACAGCCGACCCAAAGTGTTGAGCAAAAATGCTACATCTGACTGTTGCTCCTGTGGATGGCGTAGCGATGTCAGCGCCGCCAATTCTTCTGTCCGGTGCTGTTTTACAAAAGTGCTTAACGTCCGCCCTGGTCCCACTTCTAGGAAGATGCACTCATGTGTTGTAAGTAACTCAGCGATCCCTTCATTAAAACGCACTGGTTGCCGTAAATGGCGAGCCCAGTAATCAGGGTCTGTTGCTTGGATTGGAGTAATCCAAGTTCCACTAACATTGGAGATAAAAGGAATTTTCGCTTGATTAAGTGTGATGTTTTGTAATAACTGGGTGAATGGCTCAATGATTGGTTCCATCATTTGAGAATGAAAGGCATGGTTCGTATGCAATCGCCGACAGCCTACACCTTTTTCTTGTAACTGCTGTTGTAATTGCTCTATCGCTTGGGTTGTACCCGACACCACACAGTAACAAGGTGCATTGCTTGCTGCTATTGACAGTTCTTTTCCCAGCAGAGGTTGCACCGACTGTTGGGGAAGTTGAACCGAGAGCATTCCTCCACTTTTGCACTGCTGCATCAGTTTTCCTCTATTCGCCACTAGTGCAAGAGCTTCTTCAAGTGAGAAAACTCCAGCGACTGTGGCAGCTACGTATTCCCCAATACTGTGACCAATCATTGCCTCAGGTTGCACACCCCAAGCCATCCACAACTGAGCTAGAGCATACTCGATCACAAACAGTGCTGGTTGAGTAAAAGCAGTTTGTAGTAACTGCTGTGCTGCATCTTGAGCCTGTTGTTCATCGGGATAAAGCACAGTACGCAAATCTAGCCCAATAAGAGGTTTTAGAAAATACGAACACTCATCAACTTGCTCCCTAAAGATGGGTTCACTCTGGTAAAGTTCCCTGCCCATATTTACGTACTGCGCCCCTTGTCCAGAAAACATAAACACCACAGAGCGATCGCAAGGTTCTTGATAGTGGGTGAATACTCGTTGTGGATCTTGGCTGCTCAATACTTTCACAGCATCATTAAAATCTTGACACACCACTATGCGACGATGATTAAAAGCTCGACGACCTACCTGTAGAGTGTAAGCGACATCAGCCAAATTCAAAGAAGTCTGCTGCTGAAAGTGAGCGGCTATATTGGTTGTCACAGTTTCAATCGCTGTACTAGTCTTAGCCGAGAACAGCAACAACTGCCAAGGGCGCGAAGAACCTGATGGCTCTACAACTGGAGCTTCTTCCAGAATCACATGGGCATTTGTTCCTCCTATCCCAAAGGAATTAACTCCAGCGCGACGCGGAGTACCGTTTATGTTTGCCTTCCAATCAGAAAGAGAGTTATTAACGTAAAAAGGACTGTTAACAAAATCAATCTGAGGTGATGGTTCTTGAAAATGCAAGCTGGGTGGTATTTGTTTGTGCTTAAGTGCTAACGTGGTTTTGATCAATCCAGTTACACCAGCCGCAACATCCAAATGTCCGATATTGGTTTTGACTGAACCAATTGCACAGAATCCCTTCTTCTGAGTATGATCACCAAAAGCTTGTGTCAGCGCGGCGATTTCAATGGGATCTCCTAGGGGTGTTCCTGTGCCGTGAGCCTCAATATAAGTAATTGTCTCTGGTTCTACTTCAGCGATGACTTGCGCCGTTCTAATCACATGAGCTTGGGTATCGATACGGGGTGCTGTGTAGCTAAGCTTGAATGAACCATCATTATTGATGGCTGAACCTTTGATCACAGCATGAATACAATCACCATCAGCAAGAGCCTCCTCTAATCGCTTTAAGACTACAATGCCCACACCCTCACCGCCAACAGTTCCTTGTGCTTTAGCATCAAAGGCGCGGCAGTGTCCATCGGGAGAAAATATTCCCCCCTGTGTGTAAAAGTATCCGGCTTTTCTTGACGCACTGATGATGGAAACCCCACCAGCCAAAGCGATATCACATTCAACATTCAGCAAACTTTGACAAGCCACGTGGATAGCAACCAATGAAGTTGAGCAGGCTGTTTGAACGGTATAACTAGGTCCCTCTAGGTTGAGTTTATAAGAAATGCGTGTAGTTAAGTAATCTTTGTCACCTGCAATTAGAAGTTGCTGAGTGTCGATAGAGTTTATGATATTTTGATTGAGGTAAATACTAAGTAAGTAGCGGCTCAAGCTAGAGCCAGCATATACACCAATAGTACCTTTGCAGGCTTCTGAGTCGTACCCAGCACTTTCCAGGGCTTCCCAAGCACACTCCAAGAAAAGTCGGTGTTGCGGATCGGTAATTTCTGCTTCTCTAGGATTAAAGCCAAAAAATGAAGCGTCAAAAAAATCTACATCTTCTAATATTGCTTGTGCCTTTACATATTTAGGATCACTTAGTAAAGATGAACTTACTCCTGATAACAACAGTTCTTCATCAGTAAAAAAAGAAACTGATTCTCTTCCGTTCTGAAGATTCTTCCAAAATTCATCAATATTTTTGGCTCCCGGAAAACGTCCTGTCAAGCCTATAATAGCTATTTCTGAACCATTAGTAGATATAACTGAATTCATGATTCGACAACGCCTTAAATATTTCCATTTTTTTGATTTTTTTGCTGACGTTTTCTCTGGTGAGCTTTGCCAGCTTCAATCTTTTTAGTATCAATATCCGTTTTACGAATAGAAGGTTTCTTGTTTTTGACTTGATTTAAGTAACCAGCCAAAGAGCTTATAGTTGGATATTTAAATAGATCCAGTACTGATAAATTGCTCTCAAATATTTCATGCAATTTGCTATAAACCTGAACTAAGAGCAATGAATGACCGCCTAGTTCAAAGAAATTATCATGAATTCCTACGTCCTTGATATGAAGTACTTCAAGCCAAATACTAGCAATAGTTTTTTCTGTCTTGCTTTGGGGTGGCTGATAAACCGCATCCAATTTGGGACGTGCTGTATCAGGTGCAGCTAGGGCTTTGCGGTCTACTTTACCATTAGGTGTGAGTGGTAGTGCCGCCAGGATCATAAAAGCTGCTGGCACCATGTAGTTTGGGAGCTTTGACTTCAAGAAGTCTCGCAGTTCAGTAATTGTTAGTGTTTGGTCTTTTTGAGGGACAATATAGGCAACTATTCGTTGAGAATCGGCTGAATCTGAGCGAACAATAACTACAGTTTCTCGTACTGCTGGGTGTTGACTCAGGTGTGCCTCAATTTCTCCCACTTCGATGCGGAAACCACGGACTTTCACCTGGAAGTCAATACGACCAATGTACTCTATCTCTCCATTGGGCAAATAGCGTGCTAGGTCGCCTGTTTTATACAAATGTGTTCCTGGTTGGTCACTAAAGCGGTTAGGGATGAATTTTTCTGCTGTTAGTTCAGGATTGTTTAAATAACCCCTACCCAAGCCTATACCACCAATATACACTTGACCCGTTACGCCCACAAGAACAGGGTTGAGATGCCGATCAAGCAGATAAATCTGGGTATTGGCAATCGGGCGACCAATAGGAACTGTGTTTTGATGGCTGATGCTATTGTCTTCAGGACTGCTTTGTGGCACGCATGCCCAATAAGTGACATCTATACTGGCTTCAGTTGGGCCATAGAGATTGTGCAATTGTGCATCAAGACGATTAAAGAAGCGTTTTTGCAGTGCGATTGGCAGTACCTCACCACTCGCTATCACCCGTTTGAGACATTTACAAGTTTCCAGATTTTCTGCTTCTAAAAACACTTGCAGCATTGAAGGGACAAAATGTAAGGTTGTAATTTGCTGCTGTGCGATCGCATTCACTAAGTAGTTAGGATCTTGATGCCCCCCTGGTTGAGCAATCACTAAACGCGCACCCGTCATCAACGGCCAGAAAAATTCCCAAATTGATACATCGAAACTGAAGGGTGTTTTCTGCAAAACCTTATCTATTGCTGTTAATTGGTAAGTGTCTTGCATCCACAGTAAGCGATTGCAGATTCCCTTGTGGGTATTCATTGCGCCCTTTGGTCTCCCTGTAGAGCCGCTCGTGTAAATAACGTAAGCTAGGTTATCAGGAGTGATGTTACTTGCAAGGTTTTCTATCTTTTCTTGGGCTATTTGTTCCCAGTTGCTGTCTAACCCAACGACTTTAGCCCTATGATTTGGTAGACTATTGACTAGGTGCTGTTGTGTTAACAACATGCTAGGTTGAAAGTCTTCTAACATGAAAGCTAAACGTTCTTGAGGATAGCTCGGGTCTAATGGTACATAAGCGCCACCTGCTTTGAGAATCCCCAACAGTCCAATGACCATAGAGAGCGATCGCTCGACACAAATTCCTACGAGCACCTCCGGTTCCACGCCTAGCTTTTGCAGGTAATGTGCCAGCTGATTAGCTTTAGCGTTCAGTTCCCCGTATGTCAGTTGATCTTCTTCAAAAACCACAGCAATGGCATCCGGTGTCTGCTCCACCTGAGCCTCAAATAGTTGATGAATACATTTAACTTGTAGATAATTAACTTGAGTATTATTCCACTCTACCAGTAATTGATGTTCCGCTACGCTTAAAATCTGCAACTCACTGATTGGTAAATCCGAGTTGCTAAGAACACTATTTAATAATTTCTGAAACTGTCCTGCTAGACGCTCAATAGTCTCTACTGAAAATAAGCTGGAATCATAATGAAATTCTGTAGAGAGAATACCTTCTCTATCAATACAAAAA
>JAQYWN010000047.1 GCA_029379265.1 Rhizonema sp. NSF051 | reverse complement strand
ATCTTCCTATTGTTATTCTTTATGATTTAGATACATCTGTCTTCAGTAAGGTTAAATACCAAACACTATTTTGATAAAGTGAAACGTGATGGTAATTAATAGCAATCGGAGTTTAAGATGACATCCACTCAAACCAACGATCCAACCATTCGCGAACACGTCACAGCATTTCAAGCCTTAGATGTGGATACGCAACTCGGTCTATTTTGGTTTATTTATAAGGAAATGGGTAGCTCTATAACCCCCGCAGCACCTGGTGCTAGTACTGTTTCCGAGACAGTTGCTGATGGTTTGTTTGCTCAGATTAAAGAAAAGTCCCACGAAGAACAGTTGCAGTTTCAACGCGACTTAATTAATAAAGCAGACAACGAATATAGTCGCATGTATGGCTCTATGAGCGATACGACTAAGTTGCTTTTTTGGTATCGCCTCTCTCAAGGTATGCAAAATTTGACTATCATTCCTGTGCCCCCAGGCTACGAGCTTCCATCCGAAGCTAAAGAACTTTTGGAGAAAGTTAAAGGATTGGAATTTGAGCAACAAATTACTCTTTTCCGCGACTATGTTGGACCTATGGGTGCAGAACCAAAAGCAGGCGCTGAAGTTTAATATTTTCGGTTTTAATTCAATCTAGATTCCAACTCATAGATAAACATAGAGAAAGACTACACTCTTTTTCTATCTTTATCTAGGGTGAATTTTTTAATGCCATCTCAAGATATTGATGCTTTTAACTTGGATTTTGCTTAAGCAACACAAATTTTCAACTTGCAAGTCATAACTCCTAACTTTATTTAAGGTAAATCTTTATGTTGAACGAAGATACGGTTGCCAGGAAAAATCTAGTAGCGAGAAAACATCTTGTTACTAGTCTGGTGACTGGGTTGATTATTGGTATAATTGCTGGTTCACCCATTGGCTGGTTTGTTCATCAATTTTATTATCAACAACGTTTGGCTCAAGTTTTACTTTGCCGAGAAAATCATCGAAACCAACCTGCGGCAGTCGTTGATTCTCAGTGTGGTACTCCATATTAAATATCCGCGCTTTTAAGAGATCAACAAACGTTATTAAGAAAAATAGGTTTACCGCCTTGGTTGACAGATTCTGTCAGATTCGTGAGAATTTCTACTAACTCCAATCCCACCCAACCAGATGAAACTTGTGAGGGAGTATTGGTGAGGATGCAGGTGACAAAGCGATCGCACATCCTTTGTAATGGTTCGCCAATTGCTATTTCCAGCACTTGCTGTGTTTGATTGATAGGAATAAATTGATTGTTGATGAGTGCCAATTCACCATGTTGTATGGTTAAAGGCGACTGCGACATTTCATCAAAAATCATCACCCCCGAACTTCCCACAACTCCGATTCGTCTTTGTTTATCGGGGTTGAGCCAACAGAGGTGAATGTAGGCTTGAAAACCATCTGGATATGTCAAATTCACCCATACTAAGTCGGCTAATCCTTGCTTTTGAGGTAGTTCGTGAGCAAGTTCTCTACTCCCTCCCTGTAGCCACACAGTACCCATTGCTTGTACAATAATTGGTCTGTGACCCAGCCAGTTGTTAAAAATAGCAATATCGTGAATGGCTAAATCCCACATTGCATCCACATCCTGACGGACCGGTCCCAAGTGGGTGCGAGTCGCGTAGCCATAACGTAAATTGCCCAATTGACTTGCTTGAATGACAGCTTGTCCTCGTTCAACTGCGGGATGAAATAAATAGGTGTGGTCAACCATCAGCTGTCTTTGCTGTCTCTCTGCTAACTGACAAAGCAGAGAGCATTCGTGCGGATTCAAAGTTAAGGGTTTTTCTGCTAATACATGGTATCCCCAGTTCAAGGCATCGGTAATTAAGGAGTAATGTGTAGAAGCGGGAGTCGCAATCACTACTGCGTTCACCGAGACTTGTTTTATTGCTTGCCACTCTGTTGTCAGTAGTACACTTTCATCTAAGTTATACTGCTGTTTCACCACAGCCAAGCGTTCTGGGTTCGGATCGACGACTGCCACCACTATCACTCTTCGATGTTCTAAAAAATTTCGCAGTAAATGGACACCCCAACGTCCAACTCCAACAATAGCAATTTTAATCATTAGTCAATAGTCGTTGGTCAGAAGTCATTAATCAAGGATAATTTATTAACTATGAGCTTATCATCGATTATTTTAGTTCAGGGTTTTTCCTGAGAGTTCAATGATAAAAAAGCTACTTTTGCTGCCGCTTGTTCAGCCGTTTTTATAGATCGTCCTTTGCCTTGACCCAATTTTTTGTCGTTGAGCCAAACTTCAGCAACAAAACGGTCTTGATTGTAATGCGGTTGATTGATTTCCACAACTCGGTATTCAGGTAAAACCTTAAAATGACCTTGAGTCCATTCTTGCAAAGCGGCTTTGTAGTTAAATTTGGCTGGATCGAGACGAATTTCTGCGGTTAGTTCTTTGAAGAGAGGATCTAACCAAGGTCGAATAAGTTCCAAATTGCTTGTGCTTAAATATAGTGCTCCCAAAACGGCTTCAAAAGCATCTGCTAATCTTGATTCTTGACCCAATTTATCGGCAACAGCACTACCCGTGACGAGTAGATAAAGTTCCAAACCGTATTCTTTTGCTATTCGGGCAAGGACGCGATCGCTAACCAATACTGAACGAATTGCCGCAAAATCCCCTACAGGACAATCTGGATAATTTTCCCATAACACTAAAGCCGCCACTAATCGAACAACCGCATCGCCGACGAACTCAAGTTGTTCGTAATTTGCTGATTCAGAGACAGTGGAATGAGTCAGCGCCAAGTCCAACAATGACCACTTTATAGCTGCTTGTGCTGGCAGACCGAACTTTTGTACTAGGTTTTCAAGCTGTCGCTGACGGCGTGGATAGGCAAGAGACATTAAAGGCGGGGGGGAGAGAGTTAAGAGTTATGAATATAGTTTACTCTCTCTAAGAAGCAACTTTTAGTTTGAAACCTTCAAAAAATTAGAGGAAAAAGTCGGACGTAAGCCGGGTTCTGTTCTCTTACGAGGGCAGTTATCTATCTGGGATGCCTGTTACCAGACACCTCAAGCGGCTCTATTCAGCGGAACTGGTAAAAGACCAACCATAGCTCCTTTCGCCTTGCTCCCAACCGGGGTTTACCGAGCCAGCGCCTCTCAACGCTGCTGGTGCGCTCTTACCGCACCTTTGCACCCTTACCATCTTCAGTGGTGAGTTCTGAGTTCTGAGTCCTGAGTTTTCTTTACTCAAGACTCAACGCTTATTGCTCAGGACTGATTTGGCGGTATCTTTCTGTGGCACTATCCTCACGATCACTCGCACTGGGCGTTACCCAGCAAGTCTGGTCTTTTGGGAGCCCGGACTTTCCTCAAACCAGTCGAAAAACTGATCTGCAACCGCCTGCGCCTACTTTCTCCTATTGTCTAGTGTAATATGCTTTACCGGAGTCTGCCAAAAGAATTCTTTCTAAGTTCTGCGTAAAGAATAGTTGCAATTCCATTCTTGACTCTCCCCTGTCTAAAGACCTTGTCAAAACCAACATCTTTTAAACAGATGATTATTAAAGTTAAATTCAACACGTCGTGTACTATAGTTGCCTCTTTCCCCTCTAGCTTAAACACCATCAATTACGGCGTAGGCAAGTTCTAACTCATCCTCAAACATTTACATTTCTAAATTATTCGTGAAAAACAAAATACCCGACTTTGTAAGAGTTGTCGGGTATCGATGTCAACATTATTACAAATCTGGGGAGGAGTGCTATAGTATACGGGGCACGGAAATAAACCTACTATTCACTCATCGCTATAGACCAATACAGTTTAGGCTCTTTTATTTTTAATTCCGTGTAGCAGCTGGTATCTGAGGCGGCTCAGAGTCAAACCATTTTTGGTAAATTTTTTTATAAGTCCCATTAGAAAATAAAGTCGCTATACTTTTGTTAATTACATCCAGATAGGGAGAATTTTTGGGTGTAGCAATGCCGTAGTATTCTTCAGTAACAGGATTGCCAACAAGTTTGATTCCTTTAAGATTACCAATTTTCATAACATATAAAGTAGCGAAAGCATCGCACAAAACAGCATCAGCATTACCATTAAGTAAGTCTTGAAAAAATTCAGGTCCAGAATTAAACGTACTAATTTTGGCATTTGGAATAGTTTTTGCTAAATCTACTCCTGGTGTCCCAATTTGTACAGCTATTTTTTTCCCTTGGAGACTGTTGAAGTCTTTAATATCTTGAGTGTCTTCTCTAACAGCGATCGCCAGTCCAGCTTTCAGATAAGGTCGAGAAAAGGAAATTGTTTTGAGACGTTCTGTGGTAATTGTGATCCCACTAATTGCTGCATCAATTCTCTTAGCTTGCAAGCTAGAAACCATACCATCAAAAGGAAGGCTTTCAAACTGAACTGTAAAACCAGCAACAGAAGCGATCGCATTCATCAAGTCAATATCAAAGCCCTCTAAATTACCGTTAGCCTTTTGGATTTCAAAGGGAATAAAGGTGGGATCGCAAGCAACCTTGAGATATTTAGCACCTTTTAAAGTTGTATTTAGATCGGCGTGTGTTTGATGACAGGCAATAAGCAGTAGTAGACAGCTTAAGCTAAGAACAATATGACGCCATTTCAGATTAATCAAGTTCACCATAGTTTTCGTTTTTTTACCACTTTGACTGTTGTATTCGCTTTCTGTGGATTTAATATCGAGACAATCTCTAGTTTAAGAACAAAGCCATACGGGTGTTACGTACAATAAGGTGTGTTAATCAGACTTTAGGCAAAGTGCAGTGCGTTTTTTTTGTCAATATACTTATGGGTAAGCCAATTATTATGTAATACTGCGTAGGTTTTAGAAAGTTGTAGATTGGGTAGAGTGGAGCGCGAAACTTCCCAACATACATTAACGTAAGTTTTTAGCAAAAATTAAGCAATATTGAATCATTCTGTCTAAACCTTTATGAGTGCGGATTTAGGTGTATTAGTTCATATTGACGACACAAATAAAGTATGTCATAATTTAATTTACGTAAAGTCTATCGATTTTGTGTAAATTACTTTCAGGAGTTGGTTAAATGGCAATTATGCAACTACAAGCAGGAGAATCCTCTACAGCCAAAATCCAGGAATCTAATCCCGAAAAATTTTTACCTTTACGAAAGAGAAGAACATCAGCAAAAATTATTGTATTTATGATACACCGAGTATGGTGGCAAACAAAATCATATGCAATAATTTTAGGTGTTATGCTGCTGCTTTTGGCAAGTTTGCTCTTTGTCTATCTCTACTGGTTTTCCCAGAAATTACTAACAATGCCAATCAAAAAAGCAATGAAAAATCTTGGTTAAATTGAGTGTTCATCTAATATGATTGGAGTTTATACTAAGACATAAAACAATGACCTAGCGATGCTAGGTAAAATAAATTTGCGTTAAAAAATAAACCTTATATAAACACTAAAGTTGGTAATACCTCTTTTATCTTCCACTCTCAGGGAACCTGTTTTAACCACAGGTATCCCTTCATTTTTTTACAGCTTTTTTGGCACCGCGACCGTGACGCGATCGCGTGTTATAGTCTAAACTCTAGTCCTTAAGTTAAGCTTAAAAACTACACATAGATGAATGGTCTATGGGAAGTGAGCACTTTTCTTAGAACCAAACTCGTTGGTGCCAGTTTTTTGAGAAGTTATCTTCTCTCCTTCGTAAGCAAGAGCTAAGTCACCTGCTTGTGCAAATGCTTTAGCAAGTTCAATTAGCTTTTGTCGCTCTTGATTGTCGAAAATTCCAGTCGGCGGAGGCATCAGTTTATCTTCAATTTGGCGTACCGTTTCATGCCTTAAGCTAAGCGCCTGATTGGGATAACTCAGGATTAATAAAGGATTCTGGTTACTGGCGTTGTCAGGTTTGTGACAGACCAAGCAAGCAGAATCCCGTAGCTTTACCTCGAATGCACGATAAGCAGTATCAACTTTGGAGATGTGTGGGTTTGAGGGGGAGAATAAACGAGTATATAGTGACACAAACGGCTCCTGGCCACGAGTATCATTCCAAACCCACTTACCGTCCCATACACGCTTGACGTTCAGACGTGTCTGATCGACTACGGCTGAGCGCAAACCTCCTTTGAGCTTCTCGTGCTCTACAAACAGAAGTAATTCAGTAGTTTGCTGGTAAGAATTCCACTTTTTCGATGAGTGCCAGAACGGATAAGGATAAGCTCCTATATCAAACTGATTGCGGAATTGAGTGGGGAGGTGAATAATAATTAGGTCGTTTACCTGTTCAATTTTGGGTTTACCTTTGAACATAAAGGTGGCGAGGTAAATGCGACGCCAGACAAATGGGTCAAATGCAGTTGTAGTACTGTCTTTGATGTTGTAGTTACCAACCTCTTTTTGCGCACCCCATAAGAATGGAGCGCTCATCGTGTTGCGAAGAATGTCGAGGTGGGAGACTTTTTCAGAGCATGAGTTGTAGGCATCTAAATTTTTAACATCAGCCACAACAGGGCAGGCAGCAATGATTTCTTTGCCCACTTTCTCAGCTAATTCTATGTCCTTTGATGTTAAGAGTGTTGATGCGCTTTTAGCAACTGGCGATCGCAACATGCCGCAAAAGAGGATCGCTAGTGTTAACATCATGCCTAGAAGCACAAACGGCGATCGAGAGTAAAACGAACGAAGATTAGGCATAATAATATAAACTTTTATCAGCCCTTCGGGCAAGGCAGCTATGCTGAGGGCAGAGGGCATTTATGGAAGAATTAAGTTTCAGTACTGCCTTTTTGTCTTGCCCAAACTGGGTTTAAGACCCCCGCCAAAATGCAACGATATTGGCGGTCTTCTTTTTAGTTAGGGTCTGAATCCCTAACTAAAAAGCCTTCAGCATAGCTGCCTCCAGCATAGCTGCCTTCTTCAAACAGCTAGCGCTGGTGAGTAAGTCGGCGCAAAAAAACTATGTCAAGAAAAGTAAAGCTCATAAGCGCTGAAGCGCTTACTACGAACCTTTAATTTTTTACGCCGACGTGACATATATGGGGAAGATAGCCCCATATATGTCACGCCTAGCAATCAGCACCTAAATTACGATCTTCGTACCGTCAAACTTAGTCAAAGTGAAGCCGTCAAATTTTTCGACGTATCCCAGCTTTTCATCTCTAAGGATGCCAATGGCAACCTCTTCTCCCACAGCCAAGGCTGCTGCGACATCAGAACGCCAATGGATACCGCCAATATCGCGACCAATGGCATAGTTAGCTGCCAGCTTGTTCAACTCACCACCCACTGTCAGTGGCGATCCCTTGTAGGGAATCACTTTTGTGGGATCATGGGGATCTGGCACTACGGGGTCGGGGATGACAAAGTTCTCGTCAAAAGCCGCTTTCAATATTGTGGCTTGGACACCGGCAATTGCGGCAGCACCACTAGTGTAGGCTGAATGGAACGGTGCGCCTTCTGGGTACGCTTGAGGCAATAAATAAGTGCCAAAGGTGCTAAATATCTGAGCTAAAGCTTTGGAATTTAAAACTTCATCATTGAGCGGATATTGAGTGTTATTGACAAGGTTGTTGTGAACCAGCCCACCATATGCTTCCGGTCGCAGACGGCGGTATATGTAATACTTCCGCCAGTAAGAAGCTCTGATTGCCCGAGAGGGAGCCAGGAGGAGTAAGGTTTGAAAATACCCTGCGGCAAATGTGCCGGTACCAGGCGTTAGGGTTTTTGAACGGTTATAGGGATTGGTCGGACTCAAAGGTGCACCAATACCACTGGCAAGCGGATCTGAACTGGCTCCTGCACTTAAAATCAACAGAGCTGCAAAGAACAAAGCCCCACCGATATGTGCTAATTCACCTAAATCGCGAACAGTGGACACGTAACGGCGTTGGGGGTCGTACTTAATAGTTCTGCCAGAATCACCTCCATTTTGGACGAGCAACCATTCGGCAAAAGTCGTCTGAAAGTCGTTGCCAGGGAGAGCAGTACGAATTAAAGGCGAGATAAACTGGGTGTTTAAAGGAGCATTCTTTAACAGAAACTGTGAAATGTATGGACCTTCCGTTACTCCTGGTGGAGTCACGAATTTTGTTGTTTTGCCTGAGGGGTCACTTTGATCGACATAGATCGCACTGCCACGGAACAGCGTTTGGGGAGTGACCTGACCATTGTGTTTTGGTCCCCGAAATGCCGAAAGCTTGTTGAGTTCTTCGACAGCTGCTAAAACTCTTGAATCGTCAGTATTGTTATGGAACTTGTGAAAAGGTACATCTCGTAGTAAAGCGTGCCAGTAAAGTTCAACTGCTTCAGCAGCCTGTTCAGCACTATCTAGAGTTGGTGGGACCGGATTTGCTATACTATCTGCGTTGGGTCCTTCCAAGCTGATCGCCAGTGGTCCTATAGGACTGACTAGTTTTCTTCCGCCACCCAAGATGACTTTTTCAAAGTCATCCGGATTAAGCGATACTAGTGCATTTGTCAAAGAATTGTAGGCGTCTATGTTGACTTCGCCTCGTTCGTCGTGGGGTAATCCCCTGCTGTCACTAGCAATTTTGTTGGGGTAGCGTTCCTCATCACCGTTAGTGGGATGTGGTGGAATGCCAAGATCTAGCTCTTGTTTTGCTGCTTGAACACGCACGTCATAGGCTTTCTGGACAAAAGCGCCATCGTCGAACAATCTATTACTCTCAGGAACATTCTGTGCTTGGACGATGCCTCCTTTTCTCTTAAAGGAGATGAGAGGAGACATCACCCCTGCAACAACGCCTGTGACAGTTAATACACCTGTGCGACCAAGAAACGAGCGTCTACCACCCAAGAATAAACGCCGACGACTTTCATTAGCAGTACTAGTTTCAGCATTATCTCTTTGAGAAACTTGATGGGAATCGGGATTGGATTGCATTTCTATTTTCTCCTCACTTAAAATCTGAAATATGGGATTCTGCTACAGAAAGGTAAATGTCTGTAGACATGGAGTATTACGATTCAGCGCTGGATTGTATGACTCTTGTGCTGATGATGCTTCATCACCTATGCAATTACACTGAGTTCAGCTATTGTTAGTAAGCTGACAATCGCAAAAAAATTTGCGTGTATTACAAGCAAGGCGCTACCAAACTCTGCAAAGAAGGCATCTATGCACAAATTGGATAGGCATAAATTTAATTCGTTTATGTCAATTCCTAACTCATTAAAGTCGATTGACTTACCGTATTTTGTTACTAAATTATAATTTTGCACAAATAGACGTGAAAAGCAAGAGAAGCTGAAGTAATTTTTTGGGTTGTTTTCAAATAACCCAAAGTTGGTGAGCTACAATTTTCACACATAGATTCAGGCGATCGCTCAAGAGATGCATTTTCAGCAATAAAAACCCCTCCAACAGAAAAGTTTAGGAGGGGAATGGGAATATGTGTGTGGACAAGAATAATTATTTATCTGATCGCCGCCAAGTAAAATTACGCGGAAGAACTAACTGCTACAGGCTCAGGAGAAGTTGCCACTTTGCTGGACTTATGTGCCGGACGGGGTAAGCCGAGATTCTCGCGGAGGGTTCGACCTTCGTACTCAGTCCGGAACAATCCCCGGCGTTGCAGTTCGGGGATCACCAGTTCGACAAACTCATCCAACCCACCTGGCAAATAAGGCGGCATAATGTTGAACCCATCAGCCCCTCCGTTGACAAACCAGTCTTCAAGTTGATCGGCAATCTGTTCTGGCGTTCCCAGGATTGTTCGATGTCCGCGTGCGCCGGCGATCGCCAAATACAGTTGTCGGATTGTTAAATTCTCTCTTTGAGCGAGGTCGGTCAAAAGTTTCAAGCGGCTTTTTGCAAGGTCAGTGTCTGGCAGAACTGGCACCGGACCGTCTAAAGGGTAGCCGGATAAATCGACTCCACCCACCAGTCCAGAAAGCAGACCCAATCCAACCTGCGGATGAATTAACTCCTGAAGTTGCTCGTATTTATCCTTTGCTTCCTGTTCAGTTCTGCCAATGACTGGAAACACCCCTGGCATAATTTTCAGATGGTCGGGGGAACGTCCGTATTTAGCCAGTTTCCCCTTTACGCCAGAATAGAAAGCCTGGGCTTCTGCAAGCGTTTGTTGGGCAGTGAAGATGACCTCTGCCGTTTGTGCTGCGAGCTCCTGACCGTCATCGGAAGAGCCGGCTTGAATGATGACAGGATACCCCTGAATTGGGCGAGCGACATTCAACGGTCCGCGTACCGAGAAATGCTCGCCTTTATGGTTGGGAACGTGTAGCTTATCAGGATCGAAATAAACACCTGACTCTTTGTCACGTAAGAACGCATCGTCTTCCCAACTATCCCAAAGCGCTGTCACAACATCCACAAACTCCTTGGCTCGCTCATAGCGCAATGTATGCTCCATGTGCTTTTCCTGGCTGAAGTTTTGTGCTTCAGCAACAGTTGCAGAAGTGACGAGATTCCATCCAGCACGACCGCCGCTCAGATAATCTAGCGACGCAAACTTGCGGGCGAGGTGAAACGGTTCGTTGTATGTAGTCGATACCGTTGCTGTCAATCCAATGTGCTCCGTCACTACAGACAGGGCTGACAATAAAGTAAGAGGTTCAAAGTGTACAACAGATGTTCGGCTCAAACCCTCAGTTCCTTTACCACGATCGCGGACAGCTACACCATCCGCAAAGAAGATCATGTCAAATTTGCCCCTTTCTGCCGTCTGTGCGATCTGCCGATAATGCTGAAAGTTCAAACCTCCATCAGCAGCAGCGAACGGATGCCTCCACGCTGCCACATGATGACCAGAACTCATTAAGAATGCACCCAGTCTTAGTTGTCTTTTTGTACTCATCCTGTGACTCCAATTGGTGTTCCTGCGTCTTTAGCGCGCTTAGTGCACGGACAGATTCTTCCCTTAGGGAAACACTCGGACGTACTGTCCTCAACTACATACTTACAGCAATTTTCACGCTCTATGAACCACACTATTGGTAAGGGCGAACGGCCGCTCGGAGCGCGAAGCGTCTCCCCTTGGGAGAAGACACAGCTTCGCTACGAAGATCGCCCCTACGACTGTGGCCTAATTACCTGAAAATTGCTGTAATTAAGCAGTGACTAAGGTTGGAGTATAGGCAGAAGAGTCACCCTTAATAGCTTCACTGTGTTTACCATCGATACTGACTGGAATATCGCCAGAGATCGTTACTCGCTGAACGTGACGGGGCTGATCGCCGTAGTCAGCGATCGCATAATGTTGAGTAGCGCGGTTGTCCCACAAAGCCACATCACCAACTTGCCAACGCCAACGCACCGTATTCTCTGGACGTGTCACGTATGACTGCAAGAGTCGGATAATGTCATCCGATTCTGTTGTTGATAGTCCGCGAACTTGGCGAACAAAACCACCGATAAACAAACCACGTTCACCAGACTCAGGATGAATGCGGACAACCGGATGCAGAGTCTCGTACACAGTTGAAGTGAAGACATCTCGGTAAGCCTTGACATCTGTAGGAAGATCGACTGCGGCTACAGCATAGTCAAAGGCATTGCTATGCACAGCCCAGAGTTGGTCTGCGAGACTACGCAGGTGTCTTGGTAAATCCTGATACGCGCTGACAGTGTTTGCCCAAATAGTATCGCCTCCTGCAGGAGGAATAACAATCGTCCGCAAAATAGAGCCAAGCGGGGGACGATCTACGAATGTGACATCGGTGTGCCAGTTATTTGCCCTCGTGGCGGTTCTACCATAATCTAGATCGAGAACTTCTGGGTGTCCTGGAAGCGACGGTACCGTGGGGTGAGCCGTAGTCACCTCACCAAATCGGCGAGCAAAAGCAACCTGCCCGTTGGCATCAAGTTGCTGGCGACGGAAGAAGATGACTTTGTATTGGACTAGAGTCTTGCGAATCTCGCTGATAATGTCATTACTTAAGTTAGTACTTAAGTCAACACCAACTATTTCAGCACCGATGCGTCCTGCAACTGGTTGAATGTCAAAGTTTTTAGTACTCATGTGTTTAGATCTCCAAAGTAAAATGCATGATCCAAAGTTAAAAAGCGGCAATTTTATAGATGCGGCTGCTTACCAAAAATTGCTAGTGCAAGGAGTCAGTAGGGGCAGGTTTCTCAAATAACTTACAAAACAATAAAATCAATCGATTAAACCTGCCCCTACAGGAGTCTTACCCTTGAAGAATACATATCTAGACTCGGTTTAAATCGCAGTTTGAAACTATCTGGTTATTTTTGCCGCGTTGTGCTAAGGCGAAAATTTGAAGAATTTGGCAGATTGTTCTATTTGGGCTCCAGGAGTGCGCCCTCGTCCCCATCCCAATTTTTGGCGATAGGTTCCAAGTAATCCCGATTGTACTAACATCTCCTCATCGACCGCAACTGATTCGTCTGCTTGAGGGGCAACAAATAAAGCATCGACTGGACAATATAGTTCGCAAATATAACAGGTTTGGCAATCGCTTTTACGGGCGATTTTAGGGGGAGCATTAGGCATTTTGTCGAATACATTGGTTGGGCAAGCCATAACACAAATATTGCAATTGATACAACGAGATTCACTGACTAGTTCAATCATGTTGGTTATTAATTGTTAGTTGTTAATAGCTAATTCTGCTGTTTTCACCCAAACACGATCTAGTCCACCACTAAGCAGACGATGATGTTGTTTGGCATCTAGTTGCGGATAGTCAACGCGATTGTGCATCCCCCGAGATTCTTTACGTTCTAAGGCCGTGGCGTACATCCACCGTGCTGTTGCAACCATTGCTGCGGCTTCCCTTGCTTGGATTGCTTGTTGATCTGACAGAAACGATGTGTTGCGAATTTCATGCCACAGATCGTGCAGTCGATTAAGAGATTCTGACAAACCTTGTTCTGTACGAAACAGGTTACGATCATAAGGAGTGACTTCTGCCTGTACTGCTCGAATCGCATCTGTGGAATCAAAAGTGCGGTTACTGCCAGGATAAAGTGCTGCTCCACCAGTTCCCTGCACAGATCGCTGATTTACTCTACTTCCCAATTGACGGGCATAAGAAGCAGCCGCTTCACCCGCCCAACAACCAGAAGCGGTTGCCCATGCAGCGTTCAAACTGCCACCTCCTGACGCACCACCACAGATGAGTTCTCGCGTTGCAGCATCTCCCACCGCATAAAGACCGACAACAGACGTGGCGCAAGTTTCATCAACAATCTGTAATCCACCCGTGCCTCGCACAGTTCCCTCTAAACGTAGCGTGACGGGAAATCGTTGCGTGAAGGGATCAATCCCAACTCGCTCAAAGGGCAAGAAAAAATTATGTTGAATCGTCTGCATCCAACCTTTTTGTTCTTCAGTGGCTTTGTCAATACAAGCGTAAACAGGTTGGGTTAGCAACGTGCGGGCAATCTCTCGGCGATCGCCTTCAATAACAGTACCATCTTCATAAGTAAAAGTGGCATAGCGGTAATACGCACCCTTTGTGACAGAGGCAAAGGCAGGAGTTAGGGCGTAGGCGTTGGAAAACTCCATCCCTGATAATTGGGCACCCGCCTCCGCAGCCATGAGGTACCCATCGCCCGTCAGGACATTGCAGCCCAAGGCTTTACTGAGGAAGGCACAACCGCCAGTAGCGAGAATGACTGCTCCTGCTTTAACTGTCCACCGTTCACCCTTTTGCCGAGAGATTCCTTTGGCTCCCGCCACGGCACCGTTTATATCCACCAACAGTTCCAGTGCAGGGCTGTGGTCAAGGATTCTCACCCCCGCCTTTTTCACCTGTTTTCGCATCAACCGCATATACTCTGCACCTTGATGGAGTGAAGGAAGATAAAAATGCCCATTGTCATCGTGGGAAAAGGGATAACCCCACTCAACTAGGCGATTGAGGTTAATCCTAGTTAGATCCAATACGCGATTCATCCAGTCGCGCTCAGAAAGAAATCCGCCCAAAGTTTCTCGCCTAGACAACTCCGCCTCGCGGTTTTCCTCTCGTGAAAGATACCATACCGTTGTGCCTGCGGCTGCTGTAGCCCCGCTAGTTCCGCAGTAGCCTTTATCTACGAGGACAACCTTCGCTCCTTGGCTTACCGCACTCCAAGCTGCCCAAGTGCCTGCGGGACCACCTCCAATAACAAGGACGTCCGCCTGTAAATCTAGGTGAGAATTGGGAGTAGATGCTGGTTCTGAATCATGGACACTCACGGTTGCTGATTCTCCTAAATGCTATTTTTGGCTGATTGTTGGCGGAGTGATTGCTGCATACTGTTCACTTGTCAGCATGGCTTCTTGAACATTCAGAGGTTTGGGTAGCAAACCATTTTTGTAAAAGTAATCTGCAATTCGCTGTTGCTCTTTGATTAATTCTGGAGAAATGGCTCTCAATCCATAGCTGCGACGGCTGATGGCTAAATCTATCACATCAAGAGGTAATTTTTGATACGGTGCAATTAGCTTTACAGTCTCTTGAGGATGTACCTCAGCCCAGCGCTGGATTTTATCAATTTCCTCAATGACAATCTGTAGTAATTGCGGATTATCTATTGCAAACTGCTTTGTGCCGACATAGAATCCACCAGGGGAATTAAGTCCTTGGGCATTCAAGATCACCCGCGCCTTACCTGCTTTTTCAGCTATGGCTAGATAGGGATCGTTAGTTACCCAAACCGGAATTTTTCCTTGTAGAAATGCAGCACTAGATTCCACCGTTGGTATACTCTGCACTTTAATATCACTATATTTCAAACCTGCATCTTCCAAAGCTCTGATGATAAAATAGTGGGATGCAGAGGCTCTTTGGAAGACGACTTTTTGCCCTTTGATATCCTTGACGCTTTTAATAGGAGAATTTGGTGGTACAGCGATCGCACTTCCTTTACCAGTTCTTTCAGTGCGTCGCGAACCAACAATATAAACAATTTGAGCCCCAGCTGCTTGAGCAAAGATAGGAGGAGTTTCCCCTACAGCACCCAAATCTATCTTACCAACATTCATGGCTTCCATTAGCTGTGGTCCTTGGGCAAATTGCGCCCATTCTACCTTAATCCCTAAGGGTTCCAGCCGCTTTTCCAATACTTTTGTTACTCTGACTAAATCACCTGCTTGTTGATACCCCATGTGGAGTACTTTGGTCTTAATTTCAGATGTCTTAGTATCTAATATATTGGTTACCGATGATTGGGTTTCTGTTTTCGGGCTTTTTTCCGTACAACTAACTAAAGTTAGGGAAGTTGCTAAGGTTAATAATCCTGGTACAAACAGCAGCTTAAAGCGATGAAAGATTTTGAAATACTGAGTTTTGACTGTAGCAACCATAGGCTTTTCTCCTCTTTGAACATACGAAGGAAAGGCTCAGGTAGGTATCACCCACCTAAACCAGCGTTACCCCGGTAAATCTGTTCAATGCTTCAAACTAATTTGTGTACTTACCGACCAACGCTTGCCAAATATTCTTCTGCTTCTTTCTCTATCGCTGTACCCTTGAAGAAGTCACGATTAAGACTCGTGTACAACTCCAACGGATGGATACAGAGGAAGTGGCGCAAGTCTTCTTCAGTGGACGTTCCAGCGCAATTGTCATGATACTTTCTCCATTATGTCACTCGTTTACCTAGCATGCGTCGTAAACTCTGACTAAAGTCGAGCTTCACGAATAAGCACAAAGCGATTCAAACAGATAGCCCAATCTCAATTTAGGTTACTAATTTGTAAGCGCGATCGCATTGGTGGTGATCGCCTGAAACTCTGCTTCCCGCTCTTTTCTGCCTGTAAAAAACGGGCATTGCTCACAGGCGCTATCTGTACTGAACCCTCAAAATGTCTGATTTAGTCTGTAGGATACTTATGCCTATTTTTTAGTTCTGTTTGTTGACCGACTTACCGTTTATTTAGTTAGTAGTATTACATAACCCAAGCTACAATACAAGTCTTTCGCCCAAAAAAATATGATTTCCTAAATTTTTAGTAAACTAATTCTTAGTAAAGCTAAACATTTTAGAATAGAGACAACCTCGCTTGTGGCGAGATTATCTAGCAGGGAAGAGTACAAGGCAAACGCATTGCTGAGATTCTCTTTACTGACTGTTTCTGGTATAAATGCTTGCCTAGTCGGAGTATCAAAGGCGTTGATTATACCTTGTAGCACACCAAGAAGCGCGATGTGCCAAATGTTAATAGTATTGTTCACAGCTGTAGGGGCGAAGCGCGAGTCTTCTCACTCGGGGAGACGCAATCATGCGAACGAGCGTCACGGCTGTTCGCCCCTACCAAGGGTGTGGTTCATAGAGCGTGAAAACTTCTAAGCATTCTGACTGGAATAAAATGCAGAACCTTGGTTGCAGCCTAAAAGGCTGCAACCGCCTCAAAGAGTAACTTTGGGTACAACTCTAGTTGATAAAGGTTCTGCATTTTATTTTGTCTCCGTCCCTAAGCAACAATCACCCAATAGAAGCCATCTGGTGCAATTAACCCAAAAGAAAGTTCACCAAACTCATTTGCCACAATGGGTGTAACGTAGGTAGCGCTACTATTAGATACACGTAGATGAAAGTTTTGAATATCTTCAACTTGATATGTGAATAAGCTCAAACCTAACGAACCAGGTTGAGAAAATTCCTGTTGAACTGGTGTAGAGTAAAGAGGAGTATAAATTTGCAAGACACCTGCAATGTCTTTTGGTGAAGAAAACGCTGACAGATAAAATTCCTGTCCTTGTTCAAGTATCAAGGTTTGCCGTGTTGAAGGGTTTTGATATCCCGAACGTTTAATATTAATTTTACTTGGTATAAGTTCAAAAACTTCGGTATAAAAAGAAGTAAGTTCATGCTCAGCACTCACCAAACTAGAGTGAGTTCCTTCGCTAACTTTTAGCGGAGAACTCGGTGCGATTGCTCCATAGCCAGGACGAGTATAGTTGTATCGTTGGAAAAAAGCCTGCCGTGTTTCCCTCCCAATCACAAACATTTCCCTGACACCGACAAATCGATTATACAAGCCTGTCCCTTGATTTCCAATACCTTCGATAGCACGGATTGGTTCAGTGTAAATCCAATCACCACCGTTATTTTTATCATCAGTAAAGGCATCTGCAATAGTGTAAATATCTTGCGTGAGGGAAGCAAACCAACGACTACCAACAACCATTGGCAATGTTTTCCCCAAACCCGCGTTACGTGGTTGCGACCATAACATCACCCGTACTAATCCATGCGTCGCCGAATCACCATTTTGCAGTCGCCAAGAAGTTAAAGCCGCCGGATGCTGATATAGTAACTCTGCTTGTTCTGCACTCAACTGTCCCTGCTGGATGGGTTTGTAACCTAATTCAGCCCAATATTTTAGGGCGGCGGCAGCATCTGTTGTACCAATACAATTTTCAAAAATTCCACTAATCATCTAGAAAAACGGCGTTGCTGATTTAATATATAAAAATAATTTTGCGTTATGCCATAACTCTTGTAAAGACGCGAAAGTTGAGCCAGCGCGCATGAGGCGTTTTCCCACGCCCAGGCGACTGGCGTAGTCTCACCATCAACGATTAACAATAAACCACTAACACTTTTGTTAAGTGATTATCCGAACACGATGTCATAGTACCAAGGGATAGGCGGGATACTTTTAGTCCGGTTTTACCTAGATTGACGTATTTCATAAATTACACTTTCGCCTGAAGTTGCTTTTCAAAAAATTCCTTAACTTTGAGCCAAGCATCAGCAGCAGATAAAGCATTGTAACTACCACGATGGTTACAGAAAAAACCGTGTTCTCCAGGATAGCGGAAGACTTGGTGAGGAATCTGATATTTCTCTAACTCTGCTTCAATTTGCTGTGTTTGCTCTAGGGGAATTCCTGCATCCTCAGTGCCAAAGAAAGCGTAAATAGTACCCTTGATATCTGGGGTACGGGTAATAGTAGGCGCACCACCACCAGGGGTTGAGTTGGTGATACCACCACCGTAGAAGGAAGCTGTAGCTTTGATTTCAGGTAGTGTTGCTGCTAAATATACAATATGTCCTCCAAAGCAGAAACCAATAGAACCGATCGCATCACCATTCACATTTGGCAGAGTTTTGAGATAGGCGATTGTTGCTTGAATATCACTTAATATTTCATCGGCTTTGGTTTGTTCTTTATATTTTCTGCCAATCTGGATGTCTTCAGGGGTGTATCTACTCTCAAAACTAGGAGCAATCCGCTGAAAGATTGCAGGTGCGTAGGCGCGTCAGCGACTTGTCGTCAGACATCGCTACATACCCGTGTTTAGCTAATCTCTGTGTCACTTCCCGAATGTGAATATTCACCCCAAAAATTTCCTGAATCACAATTACTGCTGGAAAAGTTCCTTGACTCAGATCTTGCACCTGGAAACTTCAATGTTAATTCCTTGACTAAGTGCTAGGT
>JAQYWN010000475.1 GCA_029379265.1 Rhizonema sp. NSF051 | reverse complement strand
ATGTATAATTTAAAATATATTTTTTGTTCAAGATAACAAACAATATTATTCATTTCCCAAATACGCTTCAATAACCGCAGGATCATTTCTCACAACTGATGGTTCGCCCAACGCAATCAATTGCCCAAAATCTAAAACAGCAATGCGATCGCACAAACCCATAACTAGAGGGACATGATGCTCAATCAGAATTATTGTTAAATTAAAACTTTTGCGTAGATGACGAATAAATTCACTGAGTTGGTGTTTTTCGCTCTTATTCATCCCAGCAACCGGTTCGTCTAGCAGTAATATTTGCGGTTCTAAAGCCAGGGCACGGGCTATTTCTAAGCGTCGTTGATCGCCATATGGAAAGTTTTTAGCTTTTTCTTCAGCCCGTTCGCTCAAGCCAACCAGTTCTAGTAATTCTAAAGCTTTTTGTTTACCTTTGTATTCCTCTTGGGTAGTTGGCGGTAGTCCTAAAACTCCTCTTATTATCCCACTCTTTATATGTAAATGACGAGCGATTATCACATTTTCTAACGCTGAAAGTTGACCAAACAAGCGAATGTTTTGAAAAGTGCGGGCGATACCTAAAGCAGCGATTTGATGGGGACGCAGTTGAGAAGTTTCTTTACCTTGATAAAGTAGTTGTCCGCTAGAACGTGGAATTAAACCAGTAATCAAATTAAAAAGCGTTGTCTTGCCAGCACCGTTAGGACCAATTAGTCCAAAAATTTCATGTGTATTGACTGTAAAAGATACATTATTCACCGCTACTAAACCGCCGAAGCTGCGAGTAAGCGATCTTGCTTCTAATATTGGCAATTTAGAGTTGTTAGTAGGGTTTTCTTGTGTCATGTGTCATTTTATAAAATGTAGATGCGGAGCGGCAGAGGCGACGTAGCACTGATTTTAATCGGGGTATAAATTCTCGTTGGAAACACTATTTGACTTTTTTAATTTTTGTGTTTGTGTCTTTTCAGTAAATCTGGTGTAATTAAACCTTGGGGGAAATAAATTGTGCCGAGAACAATGAGTAATCCAAAAATGATTAATCTTCCATCTCGCAAAAATTGCGCCAACCAGGTAGGTAAACCGCCTGTATCTGCCGCAATTCGCAAAACTTCTGGTAATGCTGTAAAAGCCATACCTCCTACAACAGAGCCTAAAAAAGTTCTGGAACCACCAATTAATACAAAAGTTAAGTAGATAATACTAGCATCAAAGGTTCCTTGGCGAGCATTCCAAGTATTTAGAAAGTGAGCACTGATTGCCCCAACCATTCCGGCGAGAATACACCCAAGTGTGAAAGCTAAAACTTTGTAGTAAGTTAGGTTAATTCCCATCGCACCCGCAGCTAATTCATCTTCACGAATGGCTGTAAATGCCCTGCCAACTCGGATGCGTTCTAAACGGTAAAGCAAAACCATAGTGACGACGAGCAATGGCAGCGTAATCCACAAATATTCGATTGGTGATTGGAAAGGCTGAGGAATGCCAAAGATGCCAATAGCACCGCCTGTAATTTCTAGATTTAAGGATAGGACTCGCAAGACTTCCACGAAGGCAATGGTAGCGATCGCTAGATAAATCCCTCGCAACCGCAACGTGGGAATTCCCAACACAACACCCAAAAAACCTGAAACCACACCAGCAATTAACATTTCCAGTAACACCATTGGAACACTGGTAGAGGTAAACACTTTTGTCGATAAAATCGCTGCAATATACCCACCCAAAGCATAAAATCCAGGGCTAGCTAAAGACAACTGCCCAACCATCAAGGGTAAGTACAGCGACAATCCCAGCAGCGCCCCCAATACCATAGAGACAATAAGTGATCCGTAAGTTGTGAAGAATTCTGCCATTTTTTCAGTTGGACAAATGACTAAACTTTCTGAATATACCGACGTCCTAGTAAACCTTGAGGGCGGACTAATAGCATAATAAATAAAATTCCAAAGGCAACTGCATCTTTATAACCAGAATATTCTGATGGGACAAATGCTTCTACCAATCCAATGACTAAGCCTCCTAACACTGTACCGAGAGTACTACCCAAACCTCCCAAGACAATGACGGCTAAACCTCTCAATCCGAAACTAATGCCAAAGTAGGGACCGGCTATGCTTACACTAGAGGCGACTAAAGTTCCTGCCACTCCTGCTAAAAAACTGCTGATGAAAAATGTGAGGATGATGTAGCGATCGCTGTTGATTCCCAATAAACTGGCAGTCGTCGGATCTTCTGCGATCGCCTGCATTGCTTTCCCATACTTAGTAAAACTGATAAAATAGGTAATAATAGCTACTATTAATATTGATACAGCAAAGATGATGACTTGAACAGTGCGTATGGGGATCGGGTTTTCTGCGGTGCCGAAGTTAATAGCAGGTGGTAAATTGCCGTATGTACTTGCTGGAAAATTGTAGCTTTCTGCTCCTACTAGATACTGAATTAAGTTCACGATCACTACTGATACACCCAAACTGGAAACAACTGTTAGTAATGGATCAGAGCCTTTACGCCGTAGAGGTTGAAAGGCAATGCGTTCGACAATCACCCCAACTAATCCGGAAAGAATACTTGCGAAAATTAAGGCTACAGCAAATGGTAATTCGACAGGCAGCTTGGTATTAGCTAGCAATCCATTAAATCCAAAAGCACCACCCACAAGTACATAAGTAAAATATGCACCAAGAGTAAACACTGCACCATGCGCTAAATTAATGATGCCTAAAATGGAGTAGATAAGCGTATATCCCAAAGCAAAAATCGCATAGACACTGCCTATAGACAACCCGTTTAAAAATAGTTGCCAAAACAAACTTATATTCATAGAGCAACCCTAAATCATATTTACACAACTACTTAATCAATGTGAATTTACCATTCGTTCCATTGGAGTCCATTTTGATTTGAGAGACGTAAAACTCTTTTTGAACGACATCACCTGTAGGAGTAAAAGAAATATCACCTAAAGGAGTATTGTACTTTCCTGTTAATAGCTGTTTATTTAGTTCTATTCGTAGTTGTTCAAGGGGGATTGTATTAATTTTTTTCTTTTGATCCAAAGCTTTTAAAGCTTCTACATACACCTGTACTGCCGTAAAAGATTGAGCGCTCAATTGGGCAGGTACTTTCTTATATTGGTCAAGGTAGGTTTTGTAAAATGCCTTGTTAATTGCTCCCGGTGATTCGGGACTGTAAGCTTGAGCAACCAAAATGCCATCGCAAGATGCTTTGCAGATTGAGAAAATATTTGATGTGTTAAAGCCATTCCCACCAACAATTACACCTTTATAACCCAGTTCTCGCAGTTGTTTAACTAAGTTACCTCCATCTACAGCCAAACCAGAGACTAGAGCCAAGTCTGGTTTCAAATTTAGGGCATTGGTTACTTGAGATTGAAAGTCAGTGTCAGAAGTTTGAAACTTTTGCACAGTAACCACTTCCAGTCCCATGTCCTTAACTGTTTTCTGAAAAATTTCTGTCTCTGACTTGTTAAAAGCATCGTTTTGAGCGTAAAAAACAGCAACTTTTTTAATCTGGGGATTTTGTTTGAGTGCAGCTTTGATCGAGTTAGGAGCAACTGTATCAATCCCGGCAGATACACGAGCAACGTAATCACCAATTTCGGGAATTCCCTTCGCCGTATTTGATGCGCCAATGACAGGAACTTTAGCACGGTCTGCGATCGGGTCAGCACTAAAAGCTTGCTGTGATAAAGTTGGACCAACAATACCAACCACTTTACTTTGATTAATTAGAGTTTGAAAAGCGTTAATTGCTCCAGCTTCATCGCCACCAGTATCTTGTGTCACCAATTTGATGGGAGTACCGTTAATGCCACCCTGATCGTTGAAATACTTCTCAGCTAATTTGGTTCCCACAAAACCCTCTTGACCAAGTAACGCTACGTTGGTGGTTTGTGCGAAGGCAATACCAATGGGAATCGCACCAGATGTACTCGTCGTTGTTGTGTTAGTAGCAGTATTTGTACTGCTAGTAGCTGTGTTCGTTTGATCGCCACCACATGCTGTCAGCAGCAGAGTGTAAGTAACGAGTAATGCCGTTGTCAAAATAGCAGGTTTTTTCATAGAGAAATCAAATCATGTTTTTTAAACGATCTCTATTTCACCATGCAAAGGCATAGGTTTAAAGATTTTTCAACTCTTGAAAAACTTCCAGGGGAGCAGTTTTTCCGACTCAGTAAAGGTATAATAATACACATTGATGACAGAGGGTTTGGCTCTTTGTGTGATCAATATCAATCTATAGCACGTTAAAAGCGATCACCGGGCTAGGGAGCGCAAAGCACTTTGTTGTATTTTATGTCAAGACCCATTACACTATGAGTGTATAACTGTGCTTAAGCAAAGCTAGCTAAGCTTTGCTAGTTAATGTGGGATTCTGAAGTGGCTGTAGAATCCGGAAATGTATCCTGGTAGCATCCCAGAGTAGGGTGTATCTGAATCGCTTGCTAATATTAAACGCACTCGTGGTGAAAAGGTCCATTCCCAACATCAAGAGTTATGATGGTATGGCCGTGACCACCAATTAGCAACAAGTTTTCAGTTATCAGCTGGGAATTTTGCTAGATTTCTTAATAGCTGTGCAATTTGAGTTACCTGTAAAAGCTGTATAATTAATTTTCTGGGTTACAGTGCATCACTTTAGGTAAACCATTAATCGACTCAATGTCTATATAGTCTTTGTCTTTTGCAATTTGATCAAAACGGATAGGAACTAACTTTAAAAGTGTTCTCCGGAAAGAGCCGCCTTGCTTGCCTAGTTTGCGGAAAGTATTCTTTATGAAGAATATAGAAGCAGCAGTATTGATTGGATCTTTTGGTAGATATTAAAATTCACAAGACAAATGCTATACTCTTTTTCCCAATCATCTCCGTAAGAATGCTGTATTTTGAGGAATACTACTCTTATGTCTGCTAACAAGACAGACGCACTTAGAAGGTTGATGATAGCGTTAACAGTTGTGTTTACTTTATCACCAACTATCATTTTCTTATTGTTTTCTAACGTTGAGGGATTATCATCTCGGCAAAGAATAGAAAGTAGAACTCATGCATTAACAACGACTGCCACTCTTTTCTTGGGATTAACAGTCATGATTAATGCTTACTATGCAGCCAAGCGAGCATCAGCTATGCAGAAAAGTGCGACTGCTGCTGAGAAAAATAATGAAATTGAAATTAAAAATACACATCTCGCTCGAGAGCGATTAGTTGCAGAACGTTTTATGACTGCAATTACACAGCTTGGGCATGAGAATGTGGCAACAAGGACGGGTGCGATTTATGCATTAGAACGAGTTGCACATGATTCTCCTAAAGAATACTGGACAATCATGGAAATCTTAACAGCTTTTGTGCGGGAGAATACTGTTGCACGTCTTGGAGCGCAAGAAATTGAAGAGGAAGCCGAATGCCACGAGCCAGTAGATGAAATAGAAGCACTGCGACTCAGATCAATTGAGCCATACGCAGTATCATCAGCAAGAATTCGCACGGATATTCAAGCAGCCCTCAGTGTTATTGGCAGGCGCAATGCGGAGAAAGATCCGAAAAATCAAAAACTTGATTTACGGTATACAGATATGAGGAAGGCAGATCTACAAGGAGCAAACCTGCAAGGAGCAAACCTTCGAGGTGCAGATCTTTCTTGGTCAGATCTCCGGGGTGCAGACCTCTCTTTGGCAGACCTTGATTGTGCTAAACTCTGTGGATCAATTCTCTATGAAACCAATTTACAACAAGCAAACCTAAATTCAGCCAATCTTTCTGGTGCTAACCTGAATCGAACCTTGCTCTGTGGGGCTTCGATGCGTGCAGCCAATCTTTCTCGGGCGAGTCTTCGTGCAGCTAACCTCTCAGATACAAACCTTTATAAAGCTAACTTGTATAGCGCTAACTTAAAGGGAGCAAATCTCTCAGGGGCAAAGCTGTTTCTTGCCAACTTGCAGGCGACAAAGCTTGGTAAAGCCAACTTACATGGAACAGGTTTGATCGGCGCTAACCTACAACAAGCAAACTTGAATGCTGCCAACATGCATCAAGCAAATTTAAATGCAGCCAACCTGCAACAGATAGAAATTATTTTTGCCAACCTCTCAGAAGCCAGCCTGAGGGAAGCTGATCTCTCTGGAGCAAACCTCATGGGAGCCAATCTTCAAAAGGCAATCTTGTATGAAGCCGATCTTCGTGGCGCAAATCTCATGGCCGCCAACCTTTCTGGCGCAAACCTCTGTAACGCAAAACTAGAAGGGGCAATCCTGACAGGAGCCAAGAATTTGGAACCACACCAAATTACAATGGCAGTAAGCGATGCTTGAAGATGGCGATACGGATGGCAGCCTTTGCCTTCTCTTCTCATTCTTCGGAGAGGCTGCGCGAACGCCAACGGCATCGCGCTCATCACACTTACAGATAAGCAAAAATTCGGGTAAATAGCATTTTGAGTAACGTATCATACTTCTTCTCATTTGCTAAAGGGTGCGCTACTGCAAATAGATAATTTATGAAAAGTCACTTGATTTCATCAAATAAAAT
>JAQYWN010000474.1 GCA_029379265.1 Rhizonema sp. NSF051 | reverse complement strand
TCATAATTTGATTTTTAAGCTAGTTAGTGAAGGTAAATTTACGGGCTTAAGAATTGACCATATTGATGGTCTTTATGACCCGCTACAATATTTAGAAAGGCTAAAAGAAAAGACTGGCGACACCTATATTACAGTTGAGAAAATTTTACAGCCAGGAGAAGATTTGCCTACAACTTGGCCAGTCCAAGGGACTTCTGGATACGACTACTTAAATTATATCAACAGTATTTTCTGTAAAACAGATAATGAAGAGCGGTTTACTCAAATATACTCGGATGTTACAGGTAGTAAAATACCATTCGAGCAAATGGTTCCAGACAAAAAACACCTGATTATCGATAGAAATTTAGCAGGTGATATTGAGAATCTAACGCTGCTGTTAAAAACTATTGCAGGTAACTCTCGGTACGGTAGTGACTTTACAGTCAACGGTTTAAAGCGAGCGCTTGCCGAAGTTCTCAGTCGCTTTCCAGTTTACCGAACTTATACAACTAAAATGGGTGTATCTGACGTAGATCGCGCTTATATCCAAGAAGTGACTGAAGCGGCTAAAACCCACACGCCATTGTTGAATAATGAATTAAACTTTATTGAGAAATTGCTGCTGCTGGAATACGATGATTTTCTCACTGAAACAGAGAAAGAGCAGTGGCTTTACTTTGTCATGAGAGTGCAACAGTATACAGGACCACTAATGGCAAAGGGGGTAGAAGACACAGCCCTATACGTCTACAACCGTAACATTTCTTTAAACGAAGTTGGCGGTGAAGCTGGTCGCTTTGGTATTAGTGTATCAGAATTTCATGATTTCAATCAGAACAGACAAGCCGTTTGGGTTCATACGATGAATGCTACTGCAACTCATGATACCAAGCGGGGTGAAGATACCAGGGCAAGGCTTAATGTCCTCTCGGAAATTCCCGATGAATGGGAAAAACAAGTTGGCATTTGGAGTGAAATCAATCGTTCCTATAAAAAGACAATCAAGCGTTCAACGATGCCAGCGAGGAACGATGAATATCTTTTCTACCAGACACTGGTTGGAGTGTATCCGTTTGTAGAAAGTGAGTATGCCAGCTGCGTCGAGCGCGTCAAAGATTATTTGCTCAAAGCTATCAGAGAAGCGAAAGTCTATACTGCATGGTTGCGAGAAAATAGCACTTATGAGAACGCTTTTCTTGATTTCGTCTCAGCAGTTCTAGAACCAGGCGATAACAATGTCTTTTTGAAAGAATTTATCCCCTTTCAGAAACGGGTTGCTGAATACGGCATCTTTAACTCTCTTTCTCAAACATTGCTGAAAATTGCCTCTCCTGGAATTCCAGACTTTTATCAAGGTACCGAACTATGGGATTTCAGTCTCGTCGATCCTGATAATCGCCGTCCAGTTGACTATGAAACACGGCAGTCTCATCTTCAAGAAATTAAAGCGCGAATTCAAAAAGATATTCTCTTGCTAATCACTGAGTTACTTGCAAAGAAAGAAGATGCTAGAATCAAGCTGTTTCTAACCGTCCAAGCTTTAAAAGCCAGAACAGAATATCAAGACGTTTTCCAGAAAGGCAGCTACCAGCCTTTAGAGGTGAGTGGCAAGTTTCAAGATTATATCGTTGCTTTTGCTAGAAGTCATGGAGACAAAACAATTGTTGCCATTGCTCCGCGCTTTTTTACTGGATTGATGGAGCCAGGTGAGTATCCGTTAGGAAAACAAGTTTGGGATGATACAAGTATTCAATTACCAACAGCATCATCTTGGAAAGATACAATCACTGAGCATATGGTTCAGGCTGATGGCAATTTGCTCATTGGTGAAGCGTTGAAATACTTTCCAGGTGCACTACTGATCGGTCAAAATCCCCGTTAAATAGATATGTACAACTAAGGCGATCGCAGTTTACAAGACGTAGGGTGGGCAGTGCCGAAGCGGAATTTTGTGTTTGAGTTCCGCTTCGGCACTGCCCAACTTTATTAGATAGTGGAAAATCACAACCGCAACTATAGCAACCGCCTTGGCGGTTTGGGCATAAACACAGAAGTAGTCCCTTTAGTTTTTCTATTTATTTCCGCCTGAATCAATGGCACTCCCTATAATTTGATTCTCACTTATAAAACCCCGTTCTGATGGGGATTTCTAATTAGGAGTAAAATGGAGTTAAACTTATTATTTAACTCCATTCTATGCAGTATATATCACCACAACAAGTTTACAAACAATATGGTTTCCACCCGAAAACTTTAGCTGATTGGGCAGACGCAGAAAAAATAGATTATATACGCTCCCCAGGCGGTCACAGACGTTAGAGCCAAGCTTCCTGAGAACGGATTAAAGGTGGAACAGATAACCGAAAAGTAGTGCTATATGCCAGGATTTCAACAAGTGGTCAAAAACTAGAACTTGAGAATCAAATTACTTATTTGGGTAAAAACTACCCAAACTGTGTTTGTGTCTCGGAAATTGGGTCGGGAATGAACTTTAAAAGAAAGAAGTTTATCGCTCTGATGGAGGATGTAACTAAAGGACAGGTTAGCATATTGCCAAGAAATAAATGCCCAGCCGTATTGGGGAATATTGCGACTACGACGAGAGATCTAGTTTGACGGCTGGGCATTTATTTTTATGGATCACTCTTAAAGAAATAGTTGTAGCACATAAAGACCGATTAGTTAGGTTTGGATTTGAGTTCATAGAGTGGTTTTGTCAGTTGCATAATTGCACGATTATTGTTCTCAACAATGTCAAACTAAGTCCACAACAAGAGTTAATGCAAGACTTGATGAGTATCATGCATTGCTTCAGTTCCCGACTGTACTTTCTACGTAAGTATGAAAAAAAGATGGAAAAAGAGGTGGTCAAGAAGAGAGTAAAACGCGGTATTCTGTAGTTAATACACTGGTTGGTGGTACCAATGGCACGGAAAAAAGTAGCCCAGACAACTGAATATACAGTGACGAGGATTGCCTATTCTGTTGGTGAGCTACCAGATGAGTTAAGTAAGCTAGCTCAAGCTTTGGGCGACCTCCGCTCAGAGTTATGGAATAAATATGGGTCACTGCAAGGTTGGGGAATTGATAAAAATACAATTATTAAGAATATCCGAAATACCCGAGAGCTAAGAAAGCTATACGGTGCGGAAAGATTTAATCTTAGTTCGGAAATATGGGAGAGAACTTTACAAGCGGTCATTGATGATATTCAGGCAGTTCAAGAGGCAGCTAAAGTACAAGTTATTCGGAAAATCTACTCGACTTTCTCACCGGAGAAAATGCAGGTAATTAAAGGTAAGAGAACATTCTTAGTAGCTCAAAGAGAAACTTCATTCAGATCTGAACTAATCAGAAGTCTCAATTCTCAGGAGTGGCGACAATACCCTTTAATTAGTCGTTGGGTTAGACAGTATTATAAACGTGGTCATACTTGGGTTAATAACCAAATTGTGTTCAACGCCACTGGTAGTACCATGAAAGGTAAGGTGTCCCATAAGGGAAAAGTAACTACTTACCAAATACCTGGTTTGATGGATGGTAAGAAATGTCAATGGATATCTATTACCATCCTTACTGGCAGGATCACACCCAAGGCAGGACGCCTACGCTTTATAATTAATGATTCTGGAAAAGTAGAACTTCATTATCCTCTAACAACTAAGATTGAAGTCAGCCCTAATCAGGATAGCTTAGGAGTTGACAAAGGGTTTACTGAAGGTTTTTACGGTAGTGACGGCACAGCTTATGCTGAAGGTTTAGGAAGCATTATTAATCATGCTTCTGACGAACGGACTCAGAAAAATAGAAAGCGTCAAAAGCTGTTTGCTATTTCCCGAAAAGTTGACCCAACTAAGTCAGCCAGAATCCTAGAGAACAACTTAGGACGTAAAAAGGCTCAGTTGCTAGAGCGGAAAAAACGTCAAACAATTACTCAACTTATTCGCACGAACACGAATAAGATATTTGATTCTTATGGCGAAGTCGTAGCTGAAGACTTAAGTAAACATATCAAAGGTAAAAAGAGAGCTAAAGCGGTAAACCGGAGGTTAAATGAATGGAGCAAAGGTGAATTACAAAAAGCATTAGATGAGATTTCTCTCCGCAAGGGTGGAATAGTTAAATTAGTCAGTCCTGCTTATACTTCACAGGTTGATCATCGCAATGGTACGTTACTGGGAAAACGTCTGGGAGATCAATTCTTGACCTTTGATGGGGTGGTATTACAGGCTGACCAAAATGCAGCGACAAATATTCAGGCTCGGGGATTTGACCGGAAAATAACTAGGTTTATGAAGAAGGAACAAATTCATCGAATCTTGTTAGAACGTACTGCATTATTCCTTGCAGAGCATGGTCATAGTTTGGAGTCTGCTGTCTCAATGGGATGGTTAGATGAAAAACATCTCGCTAAAGGTAAACCGTCACGGCGTAGGCGGTAGGGTCTAGAAACGGTGTCCTAAGAGAACTACTTTCTTTGACCCGCACAGTAGTTTCTACCGTCAATCAGACTGCAAAACAAATGAACAATTGTATATTTTGGGGTAGACTCCAATTTACTACGATATGTTGTTCCGCCTTGATTACCTAATTATTAACATCAAACAAATTCTTGAAATTCAACGCAGCCCGCCAGTTATCCCGACGGTAAAATATGGCTGCATCCGTCCGCACGTAGCTAGGTACGCTTCTGTTATGATGTTCTGTTTCGTGATTTGGTAAGCTGCTAGAGGACCTGCTAACCGACATCGATCAGCCCGGCTACTACACCGGATGACGACGTGACGCCCCCGAGCAGGCTCGGGCATTGGCTTTGCGATCGCCGAGGCTGGGGACACTACAGTAAGCGCCGCAGATTTTTATGAGTGATGAGCCAATTCTGCCATATCCATTGAATTAAACAGGGGCGAGGAAAATGAAAGCAATAGTAATCAAAGAATACGGCAATGATGACGTTATAAATTATGCCGATGTCGAACTCCCGGAGCCAAAGACGGACGAAGTTTTGGTGAAAGTTCACGTCGCGGGGGTTAATCCGGTTGACTGGAAAATCCGCAACGGTTTGGGCGAAAGGCTCGGTCTGAAACTACCCATCATGCTCGGCGGCGAGATTGCCGGAACAATCGAAAGAATTGGCGATGATGTCAGAGGTTTCAAAGAAGGTGATGCGGTTTACGGCATCATACGCTCTGGAGGTTTCGCCGAATATGCGGTTGCCAAAATGGGGGATATTGCGTCTAAACCCCAAAGTCTCGATTTCGAGAACGCGGCCGCAGTTCCACTCGGCGCGTTGACCGCATGGCAGGCGATTTTTGATTTAGCCCATCTCAGCAGCGGGCAAACAATTTTGATAACCGGCGCGTCAGGCGGAGTGGGTTCGCTGGCTGTTCAACTTGCCAAAGCAAAAGGCGCATATGTCATCGGTACGGCTTCGGGACGCAATGAAGAGTTCGTCAGAGATTTAGGCGCGGATGAATTCGTTGATTACACGAAGCAAAACTTTGAAGAAGTCGTTAAAGACGTTGATGTCGTCTTCGATGCGGTCGGCGGCGACACGTTTGAAAGAGCGTTCCAAACTTTGAAAAAAGGTGGCTTTCTGGTAACGTCAGTGGAGTTTCCGTCCGAAGAAAAAGCGCAGGAATTTGGCGTCAAGTCCGCGCGGGTCCATTGCAAGCCAAACGCGGAACAATTAGCTGCCATCAGCGCATTGGTTGACGAAGGCAGATTAAAAGCGCACGTCGCAACCGTTTTGCCGCTCGTAGAAGTGAAAAAGGCATTCCAACTTTCCGAAAGTGGGCGCACACGCGGCAAAATTGTTTTGCAAATTGGGGCATAGTTTTGAAACAACAGGCGCGGCAACGGCAAATCAGCCAACAGCAGCCCAAGCCTCGCCACAAAGCACACCGAAAAGCGGGGAGGAGTTCAGCTGGAATTAAGGTTAATTTACCGGACATGATATAATTCCCAAAGTGGGAGTAGAAAACGTGACGAAGTAGTTTGACAGAGTGTCTTTTGACTTGTGTTCAAACTTGACTTATTCTTTATCTGATTTAAAACTGTCACAGTAACATATGAACTCACGCCAAGGAAAACAAAAGCTGTTGTCTATTGGAATAGAAGCTCACGGTCGTATTGCTATAGGCATATCTGCTCATGGACTGATCGCTATAGGCATATCCGCGCATGGTCTCATCGCTATCGGGGTAGTCAGTATGGGTATGTTTTCATTCGGTATCGTATCTATGGGGCTGGCAAGTGTAGGAGCCGTGTCTATGGGGCTGACAAGCGTCGGAATACAGACAATGAGTTTAGTAGGGCATCAGGCAAATCAATCAGGACAAAAAGTCCCAACAAATGAGATGCCTGGTATGGATATGCATCACTAAACTGCTCAACATTTAAGTTGCTGATTGAGGCAGAAGGGGAGAGGGGCGTAATATTATTGAAAATGGTGTAGACGCTATAGGAAGAAGATAAAAAAGCTCGGTAATCTTACGCCGGGAAGCAAGTAATCTGTGCAATGAAACTAATAATTTGCACAAATTGATTAGAGATAATATCTGAAAATAAACTGTAGTGT
>JAQYWN010000473.1 GCA_029379265.1 Rhizonema sp. NSF051 | reverse complement strand
TTATTATTCTGGATTCATAGATTTTTTAATAACTAGACCAGCTATCTAGGAACAAAATAACTTTATAAGCTTTAATCAAATTATTCCTTCTGTTGTTTAGAATCGTGTTCTATCTTTTCTGCGATCGCCAGGCTCGCAGTACCCAAATACTCGCTTTCGCCTACCACAAAAAGCGTATTCTCAATTTTCTTGTTAGTAATTACCTCCCAGTCCCGACGAACCCCTTACCAGTGACGTAGTATGGACAGATACTCGCCTACCAGTAACCACTGCACAACATCAACACAAGACACTCGCTTCAAAACCCAAACCCCAACCAATAGCAATCATACCTGCAACTAGCTGGGTATTAAATGATAAAGGGGAAGTAATGCTCATCTCTTCTGCTGCCAACGCTACCTCTGTGAAGACTCCTACTAATTGCCCTGTAAGATAAACATTCAGCTTGCGCTCATACTCAAACAACAGGCTTGACAGGATTTTAGCCGAATTAAAGGATGAAGATGAGGATTGGAGGTGCGGGAGATACGACTCCCCATCAACTCAAAGAAAGGAAGTGCGATGCGTCATATCATTTACGGTGAATCAGTTATCATTGTTTCCATACCAAGCCCTCGCCGCCTATTCCCTAGATTCGTGCAACAACGCTAGACACAACTCGCGGAAATGATCGCCTCTTTGTTCAAAATTAGCATACTGGTCAAAACTTGCACAAGCAGGAGAGAGTAACACCACGGATGCGTGATGCTGTTTTGCCAATTCTGCGGATTTGGGAATCGCCCTTTCCATTGTTTCCACGATTTCGTAGTTGGAATACCCCACATCTTTGAGACGTTGGGCAAATATCGATGCTGCACTACCAATAAGCAAGACAAAAGCAGCCTTAGCTTTAATTTGCGCTAACCAACCAGTATCATCACCGTCTTTCGCTTCACCACCAGCAATTAAAATAACTGGACTTTTTACAGAAGCTAAACCAACTTCAGCTGCATCATAATTAGTTGCTTTGCTGTCATTAATAAAATCAATACCTTCCCAAGTACAAATGTGTTCTAGGCGATGAGGAACGCCGGGAAAGTCCCTAATGGCATGAGAAATAGCATCTTTATCAATCCCCGCCAACCTTGCAACGGCTACTGACATCAAAAGATTTTGCAGGTTGTGTTCTCCCACCATCCGTAAAGTGGAGGCTTCCACAATCCGTTGATCTGCCTCAGAGGTTGCATCTCTAGTTTCTACTACCCAACCTTCTTCAATATAAAAACCTTTATTACCTATGAGAGAATTTTTGCCTTTAACACTCGTCCAATAGGCATTTGGCCAATAATTCAAACCGAGTTTGCTCAAGTATGCATCATCACCATTAAACACTTGTAATTCGGACTGATGCAAGAGATGCGCTTTAATAGCGTAGTAGTTTTCTAAAGTTTTATGACGGCTGAGGTGATCTGGGGTGAAAGTTGTCCAAACACCAATTCGGGGTTTTACAGAAGGAGACGACTCTATTTGATAGCTACTTATCTCTGCAATCACCCAATCGAGATCATTTGGAATTTCGGATTTTGCGGAAAATTGCACCTGAGTCGGCGTTGGCGACTGGTTTACCTCTGTAGACGAGAAGCGGTAAGGTTTTCCTTCTTGGCTTGGGGTTTCTTCTCCCCTCTTAGACAAAGACAAAGCGACTTCACAAGCTGCATAGCCGATATTACCGCAGGCGGGAGCGTTTAATCCTGCGGTTTGAAAGATTGCCGCTACTAAAGAGGTTGTGGTAGTTTTTCCGTTAGTTCCGGTAATTGCCACCCAGGGAACAGATTGTAAATGTTGCCATGCGAGATTCATTTCTCCCATTGTTTCAATGCCCAATTTTCGTGCTTTGACGAACATTGGGATATCCCAAGGTACACCAGGACTGATGACAATCAATTGAGGTAAATTGGAATCTTCTAATTCAAAAGAATATCCTAATTTAACTGTTATTTGTTCTGTAGCAAGTTCACGTTGTTGAGCGAGAAGATTTTCGGAGGTATTGCGATCGCTCAACTCTACCTCCCAACCTTCTCTAGTCAACAATCTCGCCGCAGCAACACCTGACTTTCCTAATCCTATTACATGAGCTTTGGACATAGACTGTGGGCAGAGCTTCCTGGTCAAGCGATCCTTATCCTAGCGCGTATTTACATCAATGACACAACGTTTTGTTGACTTATGCTACATTTTTTTTACGATCGCGCCAAAATCTGCCAAAACACGGGCGTTGTTCCGAAGTAATCCCAGCAAATTTAACCGATTTTGCTTAATATCTGGATTTGAGTCCATTACTAAAACGCTTTCCGCACCATCAAAAAAGTTACTCACTGTAGGAGTAATCTGCTCTAATGCTGTCACTAACTGCATGTAATTTCGCGAACTCTGTGCGGCGACAGTTTGGGGAGTTAAATCCAATAAAGCGTTGTAAAAAGCTGCCTCTGAAGGCTTTTGAAAGAATTCTTTGCGGATGTGTTTTGATGGTTCTAGTTCTGTTGTCGGCAAATTTCCTTGGGAAGCTAAACGAGTGGAACGATTGACGGTTTCGTAGATTTTTTCTAAAATTCCACTGTTGCGAATTTGTTGCAGAAATAAAGCGCGATCGCGCACATCCAATAAATCTTTCAACGCCCGTTCTACATATTCTGGGTCATTTTCGCCTAAAACTGCGTTCACTAAATCATAATCAATTTGATGTTCTTCTTGCAGTAAGGTGCGAATACGTTGCCGGAAGAAATCTTGCAAAGCGGCAATTAATTGTTCCTTATCCTTGTGACGTTCATCAGCAAAATCTGTGCTAATTTGCTTGATTAAATCTTGTAAATTAATCTGCAAATTAGCTGCCCAAGTTATATTGATAATAGCATTAGCTGCTCGACGTAAGGCGAAGGGGTCAGAGGAACCTGTAGGTATCATCCCTAAACCAAAAATACTTACCAGTGTGTCCAATCTATCTGCCAAGCCGATAACTTGACCTGTTAAACTTTGCGGTAAAATATCGTCTGCACCTCGTGGCAAATAATGTTCAAAAATTGCCGTGGCAACTGCTTCTGATTCGCCACCAACTAAAGCATAATTTTGTCCCATAATTCCCTGTAGTTCAGGAAATTCATAAACCATTTGAGTCACCAGATCAGCTTTACACAATAAAGCGGCTCTTTTAATATTCTCTCGTTCCGCTCCTACCTGTAATTGTTCTATGATTTGCTCCGCAATTTTGCACACTCGATCTACTTTCTCACGCAAAGAACCCAAATCTTCTTGGAAAGTCACTTTTTCCAACTGTGGCAAAAAGCTTTCCAAAGGCTTGGATAAATCTGTTTTGTAGAAGAACTGTCCATCAGCTAAACGAGCACGGATGACTCTTTCATTTCCGAAAGCAATGATATCTGACTTCGCAGGATCGCCGTTAGAAATTGTAATGAAATAGGGAAGTAATTCTTTATTTTTGGCGGCTTTGAACACTGGAAAATAACGCTGGTGACTCACCATCACGGTAGTCGTCACCTCGGTAGGCAAATTCAAAAATTCTGATTCAAATTTGCCCACAACCGTTGAAGGCCATTCAACCAGGTTCGTCACTTCCTCTAACAAATCTGGGTAAATTTCTATAGAGCCATCTAAGTTGTGTACTGACTCGTTCACCTGCTGTTTAATAGTCTTTGCCCTTTCATCGACATCAACGGCAACAAATGCTGATCGCAGTGCGGTAACATAATCAGTAGCTTGTGGAATTGTCACGATTTCTGGATGCAAGACGCGATGACCAGAAGAGATGCGATCGCTCTTGATCGTCTCGGAACCATTCACTAATTCTATTGGTAGTACACCATCATCTAATAAAGCAACTAACCAGCGAATCGGGCGGGAAAACTTCGCCTCTCCATCACCCCAGCGCATCAACCGCTTACCTTCTAAACCAAAAATCCACTCTCGGACAAGTTCTGTCAGTATTTCTGCTATACTACGACCTGGAATAACCTTTTGCACAAAGACAAAATCCCCTTTGTCAGTGGGGCGAACTTCTAAGGCGTCGAGTTCCACACCTTGCTTTTTAGCAAAGCCTTGTGCTGCTGGTGTTGGCTTGCCATCTTTAAAGGCTGCTTGTGCGGGGGGGCCTTTGATTTCCTCTTCGCGATCTGGTTGCTGCGATGGTAGTCCTTCGATCAGTACTGCCAGACGCCGGGGAGTCCCGTAAACTTTCACGGCTTCGTTTGTTAGACTGTGTGCTTCCAGAGTTTGGGGAATGTGTGATCGCCACTGTGCGATCGCCTCACTCAGAAAGCTTGCAGGTAGTTCTTCTGTACCAACTTCTAATAAAAACGCAGGCATAGGATACTGTTCTGTTTAAAATACGAGGCTTAACTAGCTTAACTATATTAGTTAATTTCAATAGTTTACCGTGCCTGCATAATCTGTGTTCATCTTCTTGAATAAACCTGAGTTCGACGTAAAAAACAAGACTGAAAAGTAGACATAGTAAACCTTGTAGCCTAACAAGGTTTTTCGCTTTAATGAGAAGGAGTTTCAATAATTTCTTTGAGGGCGATTGAACCCTGACTCGTGATGGTAATGGTGATATGCTCGAGGGTTGGTGCTTTGCATGTATCTTTGGAATTATTGTTGTAGAAGGCTTTTAGATAATTGCGGTCGTAGCGTCGTTATAGGTAAAACTCTGTCAACCCTTGAACGTTTTAACCGATCTTCGTCGTTCTTGCCTTAAATTTGCTAGTATAGATAACAGCGTTGCATAGTGTCAACACCTGTGACACAACACAAGGACAATAATTTCCCGTGTCATAAGATGGGGTCAAAGTGGTAACAGGTGAACATGACTACTAGGCGTCCGCGAATAGCATTTATATGCGATGACGAGGTTAAAGAAATTCTTGAGGAGTGGGCAACAGACGAAAACAGAACCGTGAGCAACTTAGTTGAGTCTATTGTCCTGGACGCGATTAAATTTACAGGACGCAATCGCAAAACAAAATCCCCCTCATCTAAGAACAAGGAGGACAAATGACCAAAGCAGCAGCTATAAATACCGTAATTACATCAGAAAGAATCGAATTGCCTCCTGGTGCTATCTTGAAACTCTTGGGAAACTGGCAAGACTATCAAAAGCTGCAAAAACAGTTAGGATCACGCACTATACCTCGGATCAAATATCGACTGGGAGAGATTTGGCTGATGGCACCGCTACCAGAGCATGGAAGAGATGCGAGCTTGCTGGCAGATATTGCTAAGGTTTTGCTGGATCGTTTAGAGCAAAGATACGACTCATTTACGCCTATCACCATGAGCTTGCCTTTTGTTAGCGGCATTGAGCCTGACTATTGCTTTTATATTGAAAATTGGAGATCCGTAGTAGGTAAGAACCGTATCGACTGGCAGAATGACCCTTCACCAGATTTAGTGATTGAGGTAGATGTTACTAGTTATACCGATATTAATGACTATCTCCCTTATAAAGTTCCAGAAGTCTGGCTGCTGAAGGATAAGCAGCCATTAGTTTACAGATTGCAGGGTGAAAGTTACGCACTTGCAGAAAGCAGTTACTTTCCTAACGTTTCAGAAATTGTACGGCAATGTCTCCTAATTGCAAGTGAGCAGACAACAAGTGAGGCAATAAGGTGGTTAAGGAACTTTTTGCACTCCAAAGGAAGCTGAGGCGGCTGCGGTTTAGTTATGGGCAAAGCGCCCACGCCACTGAACGGGAGCGCAATACTGGAGCGAGATTTGTCAGAGAAAATAAAATCATCCCGCACTCTATGCAACGCCCCATTTTCTATTTATGAAAGCCACACTCAAGAGCGATCGCCTCGTCACCCTTTTAATAGCTTACTAAAATAATATAAATACGGTCGCTTTATGTATGATTTGCGACCGTTTGGGAAATTCTATAATTGGTTATGATTACGAAGTGACCATTTTCCCGTAATCTTCTTCTGAAAGTTGCTGCAATTTCGTTTCGGGACTGAGCGGCTGGGAAAGCATTCCCTTTTCAATCATCGGGCGCATCGCGTTGTAATATGTAAAAGAAGAAAACCGGCCGCACTTGTGCCTCGCCGCATTATCTCGCCCAGTATAATACGCCCACAACACTCACAGAACTTTTGCAGCATCGTTGTGTTAGCTTTATCTTTCAACAGACTAGGCGAGTAGCTAAATGGAAGTTTGAACTTGATGGAAAAGCGATCAATTTTTCCGTTGACAGTTATCTACAATTCGATAATTCAGAAGTCATTTTAGAGGCAGTCATTCAACGAGCCGATGTGGTTCAACTTCCCAAATTTATTGTAGCTCAAGCGATCGCGCGTGGAGACGTCCAACCGATTCTCCAATCCTACGCGACTCAACTTAGATTACCAATCTCAGTGTTGTATCCGCAAAAACGCTATCTCTCGGCTAAAGTTCGCGTCTTTGTTAAATTTATGACAGAATTAGCGGCTGCATTAAAGCGAGTTGATGTTGTAGATTGAAGGCTGATAATATATAATGCTCGATCACCATGCATAAACCGTAAAAACCAATATATTTATGTA
>JAQYWN010000472.1 GCA_029379265.1 Rhizonema sp. NSF051 | reverse complement strand
CAATCCAATATCTAAAATAATATTAATAAGTTGACTCAGCTAACTTCTGAAAGTCAAATTTTCTCAACATTTCTATAAAACTACGGATTTTATGGTAAATGCGCGGCGACTTCTCTTGCTTCTGCTGGATTCCCCATCCTAAAATTCTACACATAAGTGTTACATTTGATACTGGATAATCATTAATCGCTACTATTGCCGTTCTGAAAGATTCATGGAGAAAATAGACTCCTTGCGACCATTTTTGTGGGCAAAAGATGTATAAAGACATATTGCTCCTTTCTTGAATTAATGATGCAAGCGATATGAGCGCCTTTATGATATAAGATGATTCACTGTAAGGGAAATTCCTCTGCCAATATGAGGTGCGATAGATAAGCTGACATAAATGAAAGTTTATTCTTCAAGCGAACTGTTTTCAGTCAGCGAGTTTTTCAGGCTTAAATAATTGTTAAAATAGGCTGAAATGGCTGCAACAAAATGCCAAAAATTTTATCAACCTCTTTAATGTAATATTCAATAGAGTCTATATAAACAGTCGTGCCTTCTATAAATAAAAACTTCCAATTAGTTCCGGTAGTCACAGATCCGTATATGCGCTCAACTTCATTTTCTTGAACTTGATTAAATAACTGTGCTGCAATCATTGCCGCAACACATTGACCAAGACCTCCGTTAATATCTTCTTTTTTTGCCTCGAAAATAAACATTACAGGAGCAGAAATAAATAATTGTTCTTGGGAAAAACTTAAGATATAATCGCAAAAACCTTGCAGTCCTTTTGTCGATTCAACATTAAACTCATTACCAGAGAATAACGATACCTTATTCTTTAAAAGCCTTCTTAAGTCTGCTAAAATTGGGGCGATTAAAAACTCAGAACGAGCTTTTTCAGTTGCAATTGAAGTGGCTAAAGGGATGTAATCTATCAAGAGCGCTTTTAACGTCTCTGATGGTGCAATAGGTTCTATATCAGTAAATAGATTACGAGTTTCATCAAGCGTTAAGTTAAAGCTTTTTTGTACCTTCGCAAGATTAAAATCACTATATGCCATCTTTTTCCCTCGTAATTACTCGCTTACATTTTAACTATCATTGCCGATTACCTATTACCCCTTCCCTATTCATCGACTAATGCGGGATTTGCGGAGCCCCCATCGAACCAACTCAGATACCCCTCGTTCAAATTAGCAAACGGATTCAAGCAATTTTTGGGATATAACTGGGAATGGGTACTTGGATTATTTGTTAAAATATTAAGTAAGGTAAACAAATTAATCATAAATCAGAGTCTAAATCAATGGTGTTATTTGGATTGGGGAAAAAATTTAACCTGCCTACTCCCGAGCAAGCTTTGCCAGGACGTGCAGAAGCTATGCAACTACCTAACCGTCATTACGTAAATGGTCATCCACTTAAGCCGCCTTTTCCAGAGGGAATGGAGATGGCAATTTTTGGTATGGGGTGCTTTTGGGGAGCAGAACGCAAATTCTGGCAACTGGATGGAGTTTTCACAACTGCAGTTGGTTACGCCAGTGGCATAACTCCTAACCCTACCTACAAAGAGGTATGTTCCGGACAAACCGGGCACAATGAAGTGGTGTACGTTGTTTTTGACCCAAAAGTGATCAGTTATTCAGACTTACTAAAAGTCTTTTGGGAAAACCACAACCCCACTCAAGGAATGCGCCAAGGTAATGACACTGGTACTCAGTATCGTTCTGGGATTTACGTATATTCGGAAAACCAAAGAAAGCAGGTAGAAGCATCCCGAGACTCTTATCAGCAAGCTCTTAACGCTGCTGGGTATGGCAAAATTACCACGGAAATCCTTGATGCTCCTGAGTTTTACTACGCTGAAGACTACCACCAGCAGTACCTTGCCAAAAACCCCGGTGGCTATTGTGGATTGGGCGGGACAAATGTTAGTTGTCCTGTAGGAGTGGTTCAAGGATAGCTATCAGTTAGAAGGCGAAAAGCTGAGTGCTGAAAACTAATAGCTGATGGCGACGGCAAGAATCCTTCCATATTAAAAAATATTGGAGATCCCCGTCGCCTTTGTTTTAGTGGTGAATGATCAACCTGAACAGAGTGAAAGCAGCACCCCACAGCATGATACTAATAGGCGCACCGATGAGAAGGCCGGCGATCGCCCAGCCTCTTTGATGGTTTTTAAAGTGTTGAATGCTCCGCCACCGTCTGCTTTTCCAAGCCCATTCATTGCCTTTAGCACCCAGAATAAGCGTGAATAGTGAACCAACTTCGGGTACGAAACATAACAATCCCACCCAAACATGATTAGTCCACAACCAGAACCAAGGCAACAGGCACGCCCCCCAATTCCACCCCAAAATTTCATCGGGGACTTTTTCTGTTGTGTTGTTAATACCGCATCCAGAATTGTTCCGGAATTCTTGTGGCTGCAATGCGTGATTCTGGGTTGTAGATAAGACAGGAAGATTAAATTTGAGAGCATCTAACGCTTGGCGGGCAGTAGTAAACCTTTGCTCTGGTGCTGGTTCGGTCAACTTTTGCAGCCAATTGACAAAAGTGGGATTTAAGCTCACTTGATCGGCAAACTGAATCCGCAAATCGCGTTGAGGCAAGTCAGATGGGGAAATGCCAGTTAATAAATGAATCAAAGTTGCTCCCAGTGCATAAAGATCCGATGCTGGAACGGCTCTACCACCAAATTGTTCCATAGGAGCATAACCATAAGTTCCCACTACAGTAAAAGTGACTCCCTCTTTTGCTGCTTTATCTTGAACTGCACCAAAATCTACTAAATAAATTTGATTTTCTTCACCCCAGATTAAATTACTTGGCTTGATATCCCGATGCAGCACTGTAGGATTCAACTCATGCAAGTTAATGAGAATGTTTAAAACTTCAGTGGCAATTTTCCGGGCTTCTTTTTCCGTAAATCTTTTGCCAACAGTGAGCTTTTCCTTGAGAGACTCACCAGCTATATACTCTTGTACCAAGCCAAACCAGAGTGTTCGGTCATCGATACAAAAATAATCAACGTACTTGGGAATGTAAGGATGTTCTAGCTGTTGGAGAATCTGGACTTCCCGTTCAAAGAGTTTGAGGTCATCCCACTGCACGGTACCGCCAAAAGCAAGAAGTTTGACCACAACTTGCTGATTTTGCGTGTTACTAGCTTGTAAATCTAATGCCAGCCAAGTTTGGCGAACTCCGTTGTGACTGAGTTGCCGTTGGAGTTGATAACGGTTGTGTAATAATTGTTCTGCTTGCAGCATCTAGCACCTGCTTCATCACCAGCCTGATTCTCTCTAATTTAGCTTTGAGATCGTGATTAAAACAAATTTGAGTTTCGCCAACACCGCGCACAGCGAGTAGACGCGGATTCAGGCAGGAAGTTGGAGGTGAAGTGGACAGAGGAAGAGGTGGACAGAGGCAAGGTAGAACATTCACCAAATCTTCCTTTGCCCAATACGGTGATAGCGTTTTTTCTACTTCTGCTCCTCCTGCCTCCCCCTCTGGTTTATCTGCCCTTCCCCCTTGTCCCCCCTCTTTCTCTTTCTTCGATCACTCGTGTCACCTTAAGGGTAAACGGACCACCTCCTGTTTTACCAAAGGCACTTACCCGCACGACGTAATTACCAGACTTAACAATCCGGGCAAACAGGAGAGAGTCGGTTGTGCCACCAGGACCATCATCGTTTTCTGCTACTGTTGTACCATTAGCACCTATTAGGGTAACTAAAGTGTCAAATTTATCCGATTTCAATTCAATCAAGATTTGGTCACCTACTTTCAAATTCAAAATGTAATCTCGGGCAAATCCTCCTTGACCTGTAGGAATATCTTTATCTGAGAGCGTATTTTTCACCTGAGAACCAATGACTACGGGAATCGGGTGATAGTCTCGAACTACTTGCGCCCTAACGCCAACAACATTCAGGCTAAATGCCAGAAACGATATTGCACCGATCAAGGACAAGAAAGGAATTTTTAGCCAATGTTGTGGCTTGTCTAAATACAAAGTTAAATCCCTCACACGCACAAGTTCAACTGTAATATATAATTACATCTTTAAAAAAGCTGCTAATAACGACTAAGAGACTATTAACCTCAAGTGCTTGATTGATGCAGGTGCTGATCCGCACGAATATCAACCTAAGCCGGGAGATAGAAAGGCGATCGATCAAGCAAAGCTGATTTTTTCTGCAATCGTATCGTGTCCACCCGTTTTTTAACGGGTGAGACCTTATTTACAGCTGTTTTCACCCAAATGAACCACACTGTTGGTAGGGGCGAACAGTCCTGACGCTACGAACTTAGTTCAAGGCAGGATCTCCCAATGTGAGAAGACCGCAGTCCTCGTGAGAGCGGGCGTGAGCCCCCTGACCGGGCTGTCTCACCGTTCGCCCCTATGACTGTGGTCTATTTACGTAAAGTTCGCGTCCGAGAAACTTCTCTAGAGCAGACTTTACCTGAAAATTGCTGTCAACTGAACGGCAACGCTTAGCGGCGACTGGATGGGACAGGAGCATCCCACATATATTGCCCTGCTTTGACTCGCTTCCAGCCTTTATAACCACTGCCTTTGTTTAACATATCGTTGATAGATGCGCGTGCTTGTTTGCGCTCAGATGAAGATAAGCCATCCGGATAAAACCACTGCAAAATAGCATCAATGTTCATTGCCTGAGGATAACTTTCTTGAAGGATCTGTGCCAAGGCTGCTGTCAAAGTAACATATTGCTCCAACTTAGGGGAATAAGGCAAGCGTGAGTAAGTAAGACGTGCTTGTGGAGACTTATTATTGGTATTGCTAGTTTTCTTTTTCGTAGAAGACTTTTTAGCAGTGGAAGATACTTTAGTTAAGTTCGAGGCTAAATCTGGAAAATAACTTAGGTCAACAGTCCAGCAACCAGGAGAATCAGGAATCGCATACCAAGAACCTTCCTTCTCTCCTTGAGAGAGGACTCTTTCTACTTCAGTCTTGACTGACATATGATCTTTTTCATTCATCTGCCCGTAAAGCTCCCAGATTAAATAGTCGATTTGCAAGATTTTGCCTTTGTTAGCTTCTAAAATGTTGGAAATGGCTTGATGTGCTGTCATCTCTTGTATTAAAGCAGCTTCCGAAGACTCATCATGAATAGGTTCTGACTCTAAACTTTCGAGAGTGTCATCAGCTAGCTGCTCAGCAGTTGGTGCAAACGAACCAGACTCCAGTTCTGCCTCCAAACTTTCGAGAGTGTCATCAGCTAGCTGCTCAGCAGTTGGTGCAAACGAACCAGACTCCAGTTCTGACTCTAAACTTTCGAGAGTGTCATCAGCTAACTGCTCAGCAGTTGGTGCAAACGAACCAGACTCCAGTTCTGCCTCCAAACTTTCGAGAGTGTCATCAGCTAGCTGCTCAGCATTTGGTACAAACAAACCTGAGTTCGGTTCTGACTCCAAATTGTTAAGATCACCCTTGTCGTTATCGATATTGTGTTTTTTAGGCGTAGACAAGGTAATTTGACTGTCAGCAGATGCTTCTGAATTGAGGCTAAGCATCGGATTCAATAATGCCTCTAGATGGAAGAGTTGTTTGGCGGCAATTTCTGCAGACCTTTCATGGTACTCTGCCAATTGACGGTAGTAATCTGCTAACTTGGCAAGTATCTCTCTACTATGATCAGGTGGGGAGGGCGGAGGTGGCATTAGCATAAATATTCCTTCAAAAGTGATCAACACTCGGTAAACAGTATCTAATAATTGTTAACCGATATACTTATAATAGATAACTGATATGGTTACTGCTTGGTGCGTAAACACTTACTCTGTACTCCATTACATTTATTTCCATATTTTGGACAGCAAGTGGCAAAAGTCTCTCTTTCCACTGCTGCATGGCAGTATTGGCAGATGAATTTGTAGACTCTGGTGGAAATGGTACGTGTATGCGCTCTGACGGTATATTCTCGGACGCGAACTTTTTTACTTAGCATGATGTTGTCTGGTCTTTTTTAGCTGCAAACAGTAGTGGATCTAATAATAGTCAAAAATACCCCGTAATCAAGACATAGGTCTGAAAATCCAGATTTCTGACCGCGTTGCATTCCACATAATAACAGTCGATTAAATTAATCCAAATGGATTTTATATTTTATCTAGTTTAGCCACTTATCAGTCAATTCAGGGCTATTAAGTAAGTTTGCTTACTGATTATTAGTATAATTAGCACCTTCGTCAAAGCCTTATTTATCGCAATCTTAAATCATTTGTTAACAATCTTGTATGTTGTAAGGTGGTAATGTCCTACGCTAGATTTAACCCACTAACACGCACCCTCTACTGTCACATGACGGTAGAACGCCAGGAGTTTAGTATGGAAGAATTCAAAAGAAATATGAAAAAAGAAAAGTAATGAGAAGAAATATCATTAAAATAACTAGCTAGTATCGCTACTCGGAATTAAAAATTAAAAAAGTTTAAGTTGCAAGCGTCCAAGCGCTCCGGAGTTAATGGTAGATTTATTTCTGCACCCTGTGTAATAGGTGTGCAGAATATGTTTGTATCTGATAAAGATTGAACCCAGATTCTCTTCAAATAAAAGGGGTTATAA
>JAQYWN010000471.1 GCA_029379265.1 Rhizonema sp. NSF051 | reverse complement strand
GAATCTAATTTTATATTTCCCATAAATTTAGCAAAAATAACAGTATTTTGCATACATAACACCTAGATAGGTATACGAATAAAACGGAGCGATCACATCATCTGGTGAGTGCGATCGCCTGCTCAAAAATTATGTTTTCTATCTGATTTTCGGTCAAGTACTATGGTTGACTGATAGTGGGTTTAAAACTTATACCAGTTAGAGATGCGATCGCTTCTTGCTTTGCCGCATATCCAAAGTTAGCAAAGTCAGTGAAGTAACCATCTATTCCTAACTTGATGAACTGTTCGTACTCACGAAGAGGTTGACCGTTGTAGTCAGGCGACAGAAAATAAGGATCACTGCGCAGGGTGTAGAGATGGACTAGTAAACCCGCTTTGTGGGCATCACTAATTAAGGAAGTTGGCGGACGTAGGAAACTGTCGCCATCGCTGATCTGCCCATCGCCATTAATGTCAATGGGTTTACCGTTACCATCCAATTGTGGAGCGGCAGGTACAATTAAGCGCTTATCAGGACCAATTCCTGTTGCGTAAGTACGAACTTGTCTTAATCCTTGAGGAGTAATGAGATCAGCGTAGGTTTGAGGATTGTTGTGGTAAACAAAGTCATAAGGTGAGCCACTGCTATCAATTAATTGAATGATGGGAATATCAACCCCAGCAGCTGGCATGATATTTTCTTTCAAATCTCTAAGATTGGTAACCTCAAACGATTGGATAAAAATCCGATCAGGATCGGTATATTTGTTGGCAACTAAGTCATCAATCAGGAGTTGGGTAATATTGACATTGATGGGAGTGCCATCCAGATAATGACCTGCTTCAGCGAAGTATGTGGGATGCTTAGTTTCAGGATAGATGCCAATTTTCCGACCTGTTTCCGCTTCGCGCCTTCTGGCGAGGTTGATGACTTCATCAAAAGTAGGGATTTGGAACAGTCCGTTAAAGCGAGTATTATCAGGACGAATAGCGGGAAGGCGCTCAATTGCTCGCAGTTTTTTGATTTCAGCCAAAGTAAAGTCTTCTGCGAACCAGCCTGTGATATTAGTACCATCAAGGTTTTTGGTTGTCAGGCGTGAAGCAAATTCTGGTAAATCGGCAACGTTTGTTGTAGCTTGTTGGACAACAGGTTTACCGTTGGCATCGTATACGATATTGCCATTGCTATCTGTCGTCACCATTGACAACACAGGTTCATGGCGAACGATAAGGACTTTGTCTTTGGTTACTACCAAGTCAGGTTCGATGTAGTCGGCACCGAATTTAATACCTAGGTTGTGAGAACCAATTCGATCACCACCTAAGTTTCCCACCGTATGTTCTGGACGATACCCAGTTCCACCTCCTCGGTGACCAATGACTATGGGAGGTTGTCCGTAAAGAGTATTTAACTTGGACACTTTGCTAGCGCGAGAAGAATCTATACTGCCTAGTATCATTGAGGCAGACAATGCTAGGAAAAAGCAGACAAATAATAGATAACCCTTGAGTCGAAGCATATCTAAAACCTAACGAGTCCAGTTGTCTAGTATCAGAGCTTTAGGTTAAGACAGGGTTGCAAGGAGTTTAATATCGATGCTGCTGTACTCAGAGATTCAGTAATCATCAGAAAAATTTTTGGCTTTTGACTCGCATGGCAGATTTTGAGACCATACGGTTCAATTAGAGGTGAAAATCACAACTACCCTCTTTTGCCCCGACACACTCAGCTGCACCTATGGATGAAAGTAAAAAGCTGTTCCTAAAACAGCGTAGGTGATTAGCAACAGTACTCCTTCTAACCAGTTAGAACGACCATCATTACTAATTGAGTTAAGGCTAACCACAGCCATAGTGACTGCCACAACCTCAAAAAGATTGAAACTTAAATTCATTGGTTGATGTATTATCCAACCAACCAAAACTAAAATTGGAGCAACAAACAAAGCGATTTGCAAACTGGAGCCGATCGCCACCGCAACAGCTAACTCCATCTTATTTTTAACAGCAAAAGTCACACAAGTGATAAATTCAACAATCCCTCCAAAAATAGGAACAAGAATTACACCAGTAAATAAACTTGTTAACCCGAGAGTGACAATAGCTTTTTCTAAACTATCAACAAGGATTTCCGAGACAAAGACAAGAACGACAGTGCAAGCTAACAGAACACCAATTTTTAGACCTACATTAACTTTCTCTGTAGGAGATTCATTATTTCCATGCTCTGCCTCTTCTAATAAATACAAGTGTTTATGAGTTCTCATCGAAAACACTTGCATTAAAAAGTAGAATGTCAATAATAATATAGATGCAGCATAAGAAAAATTATTGAGAGTAGAGATTTCTAAACCTTGAGAAGTTAATTGTATTGCTGCCGGTGTTAAGAGAACAATGACGGCTAAAACCAAAGAAGAGGCATTAAGGCGAGCTACAGCAGGCGGAAACTGTTGTTCGCTATAACGTAATCCCCCCAAGAAAAAAGCTAGACCCAAAGCCAGGAGCAAATTGGCAATTATTGAACCAGTTAAGCTAGCTTTTACGACATCAACCAACCCTGCTTTTAGAGCAACAACTGCCACAATCATTTCAGTAGCATTACCGAAAGTTGCATTGAGCAAACCGCCTAAAGTTGGACCGATAACAGTTGCGATCGCTTCAGTAGAGTTCGCTATTAATGCGGCCAAAGGAATAATGGCTAAACCAGAACAAATAAAAATTACCAAAGGATTTAAATGTATCCATTGTGCTATGACTGAAATCGGCACAAAAGCCAGCATTGACAACAAAACTATATTTTTTTTCGCCATCTTAATAGTTCACAATGAATTGTTCGAGATTGGATATAAAATATGATTACCGAGAGGAAAAAATCAAAAAATCTAGTGTTACATAAACTGGATTTTTTGCCCATTGACTTAGTACTGCATTTTATCAATTCGTATCATAATCTCAAGGCTTGTAAGTAGCTCGACACAGAAAAAACAAGCTATATGAATTTATGTAAAGGCTCGTAGTAGCGCTTCAGCGCTGATATATAGGGCGCTGAAGCGCTACTACAAACCTAAATTTATTTGTGCCGATCTACTTAATTGCGCTGTCTAGCCGGCGGCAAAGCCTCAAGGCGAACGCTTGATCGCAACTAGGAACATAACTCTATGAATTTGTGTAACTCTGTACTTAAGTTTGGAGTCAATTCAACATTCTGATACCAATTCACGCGAAACAGTACATTTGCAATTTATTGTAGGGGGGAAGGCTGTTCGCCCTTAGCTGTTACTCCTTTGTCAAACCATGTAAATTTTTGTTCATTAAAGTAACTTTCTAATAATGTTTGACCAATGTCAATCGTGACACGAAACGTTCTGCCTTATAAGTTAGCGACGTTCTTGTAATGCTAATCACTTCAAATTTTTACATTTTTAGTATCAATGTATACGCTTTTGGGTAGATGAATAGCTTTTTGAGGGAGAGTAAAAGTTAATTGGAAACATCAAGGAGGATAAAAATATGACTCAAGGTACTGGAAATGGCCATAATCCCATTAGCAACCTGGAGTTTGACTTTCTCACCGTGTTGCACAACAAGGGTGAAGCCATTAGGGCTTACGATCATTACATCAAAGACGCAGAGCAAGCAGGCTCTCAGCCTTGTGTAGAACTGTTCCAAAAGTTGCGACAAGCTGACATTGAGCAAGCACAAGAAATCCGCCATCACCTTCAGGAGGTCATGCAGAAGGGTAAGATGTAAGATTGGTGTCACCGTCCTTTGTCACCTTAAAAATACATAGAACTATAGCGATCGCACTCTTTGCCCACAATTACACGCCTATCTGCTCGAATGCGTTACTCTCAGAAGTTCCTCAAGATTTTTACGAACAGAAACCGTTGTAGGGTGATTTATATCTAACCCTTGCTCACAAATATCTAAAGCTTGCAAGTACAACGGTTCGGCTTCGCTGTACCTTCCTTGGGACTTGTAGAGGTATGCCAGGTTATTCAAACCTGTGGCAACATTAGGATGTTCCTCTCCTAACAAGCGTTTTCTCAGTTCTAAAGCTTGCAAGTACAAAGGTTCGGCTTCGCTGTACCTTCCTTGGGAATCGTAGAGTAATGCCAGGTTATTTAAACTTGTGGCAACATCTGGGTGTTCCTCTCCCAATAAGCGTTTTCTCAGTTCTAAAGCTTGCACGTACAAAGGTTCGGCTTCGCTGTACTTTCCTTGAGAATCGTAGAGGTATGCCAGGTTATTCAAACTTGTGGCAACATCTGGGTGTTCCTCTCCCAACAAGCTTTTCGTCAGTTCTAAAGTTTGCAAGTGCAATGGTTCAGCTTCGCTGTAACGTCCTTGGGAATTGTAGAGGTATGCCAGGTTATTCAGACTTGTAGCAACATCTGGGTGTTCCTCTCCCAACAAGCGTTTTCTCAGTTTTAAAGCTTCCATCAGTAACTGTTCGGCTTCGCTATACCTTCCTTGGGAATCGTAAATGTATGCCAGGTTATTTAAACTTGATGCTAAATCTTTATCCAAACCTAGTTCTTTTTGTAGTTCAACCGTCTTCTGATAATATTCAATAGCAAGCGCTTGTTCTGTTTTGTAGTCCTGTGCTTCACCTCTGTCTAGCCTTCTGCTATAAATATCTCCCATCCGAGAGTATAAAGTAACCAAGTTCGAGTCTTTTGCTCCTCGTTGTTGTTGTGTGTGCCGAATTAACTCTTTTAAGTCTTCTACAGGCAAGAAATATGGGTTGTCATCATTAGCATTCCATAATTCCGCATCGTTGAAGGCAAAGCGGATGGGTTCCAGTTCTCTAGAGGAAACGATAATTGTCTTTTTAGACACAAATCGGAAGACACCGTTGCGCCAACTCCAAAAATCTGGGGCTTTTTTAATCAAGTTAACCAAAATTTGCTTCGTCACCCATAAAACAATTGCATAGGGAAACTCGCGTAAGCCTTCGCGTGTCCACTGTAAGTAACCAAAAAAAATTTCCTGTTCGGAGCGCTCCTCGCCTAATCTCAGAAAATAAAGTTGCTCTGCACCTGTTACTGTAATCACTACAGGGTGATGCTGACGGAGATATTCTTCTTTTTCAATCAGTTGGTTGATAGCCGCTTTGAGACTTGGTTCACCTCGTGCTAGTGTCACCCGATAGGGACGAAACTGGGGTTGTAGTTCAGTTTCATATTGAGTAATAATGCGATCGCGAAAGTCAGCATCATCACAAACTGCAATTAATAAATTTAAAGCTCCTTCTTTCGCTTCTATGGAAACAATCAAATCATCATAAGCTTCCTGATTTTCCTCATCCAGATTTAAGAGTCTTTGAGACTGTATATCAAATCCTTTTTCACGTTCCTCTTTGCCATTACCTTGATTAAGAGGGAGATTGAGGAGAGTTTGGAGGTGAGCCTCATCAGCTTCCATTAATTAACCCTTGCCTTTTCAAAGTTTCCACAACAACTGGATGAACATCATACCAAGGCTCGTCATTTCGATACTCCAGTACGTACAACCCATGTAACAAGTCTAAAAACTCAGGTTGTTTCGGGTCATCTGGTCTAAAATTCAGATAAGTATTCTGCAAAATTTCGTAATCCACTTTGCCCAAACGAATGGCAAAGTCATTGCGTATCCTATTAATTGCTTGCTTTAAAACACTATCATCAATAATAACCTTTTCTCCTGTTTGTCGCCTAATCAGTCTTAAACAGATGCGGCACATTGACTAGTACCATGTGATGTACTATCTATTAATATCATGGCGCATCTCTTACCAATAGACATCTCTAAAAGTGATGTAGAGCAAACAGCACCGAAAGCCCTTACCAAGGATTTCAACGCGCGCATAATTAATTTTCGCAACATTTTTAATATAAACAAATAAGGTGCGCTATAGCGCACCTATAACTTACTACACCATACAGGAAGGTTTCCAACGCTCTTGTCCTATAGTGGAGAGAAGTCAGTTCGTAGTTCGCGCAGTTTCTCCGTTCTTGAGAAGAGAAACCATCGCCGGAAGCTAGCAATCAAAATTTCGATATCTCACACGCATAAGAGAGTGGCATGCGATTTTTCACTGCCTAATGCAAGATCTAAACTAAAACAGTTAAATAATCTTCTAATTCAGACATTTAAACTTTGTATTCCCGAAAGTTATCCAGGGCATACGAGCAACCCGTTCTAGATCTCGCTCTCATGAACGGTTGGCGTTGATGCCAGGAGCGTAAGCCTCAATGACTCTGCCTGTACGTCTACAACTTACCATTAAGTAGTCGCAAATTGGGCATTGGGTTTGAGTCACATGATTGTGAGAATTATAATATCTTTCACCTGGGCTACCGCAATTTGGACAACGAATTTTTTGTACTGTTAGCATTTTTAAACTCCATTTTTTATTTAAATCAACAAGCATGTAATCACCACTATGAGAACCCTATTTAAAAGGGTTTGCATAACAGTTAACACTGAAACAATTCGGTTCACGTTCACTCGAACAGCTGGCTATAGTCGTTTTTTTGTCTTGAATAAATTCTGCTCTGTGTCTTTCTTGGTCATAAATTCTTTTTTTAGAGTTAGTAAAACATTTCGATTTGTCTATTCTTTTATTATATTA
>JAQYWN010000470.1 GCA_029379265.1 Rhizonema sp. NSF051 | reverse complement strand
ACCCGCCCCTACTGGAGGCGGGTTTTATAGAAAGAACATTGAACTAAACGCAGGAGATTGTTAAACCCGCCCCTACTGGAGGCGGGTTTTATAGAAAGAACATTGAACTAAACGCAGGATATCGTTAAACCCGCCCCTACTGGAGGCGGGTTTTATAGAAAGAACATTGAACTAAACGCAGGATATCGTTAAACCCGCCCCTACTCCTCAATCTAATTTCAAGCAAGATCTGGGACAAAACTCTCCAGATGCGAGTACAAGGGGAAGCGATCGCATAACACCGCTACCCGTCGCCGACAATCTTCGGCGACTTCGGAAGAGTCGGGATCTAACAGGCGATCAGCAATAATATTCCCAATCTCTGTAAATTCCGTTGCTCCCATACCCCTTGTCGTCATTGCTGGGGAACCCAACCTCAAACCACTCGTGACAAATGGCGACTCTGAATCGAAGGGAACCGTGTTTTTGTTGGCGGTAATATGGATTTCACTCACCAACCGATCTGCCAGCTTGCCTGTCATGCCAATAGACCGTAAATCTACGAGCATTAAATGATTATCTGTGCCATTTGAGACTATTTTCAAGCCTCTATTTTGTAATTGATTTGCTAAGGCACGAGCATTCTCAATGACTTGGGCAGAGTAGACTTTGAACTCAGGCTTCAAAGCTTCCCCAAAAGCCACTGCTTTACCAGCAATGACATGTTCCAAAGGTCCGCCTTGAGTACCGGGAAAAACAGATTTATCCAGTTTCTTTCCTAACTCAGCATCGCGAGTCAAGATTAAACCACCCCTTGGACCACGTAGAGTTTTGTGTGTAGTTGTCGTTACTACGTCACAATAGGGAATAGGATCGGGATGAAGACCACTGGCAACCAAACCAGCAATATGGGCGATATCTGCTAGCAAATATGCACCAACTTCATCAGCTATACTGCGAAACTTTTCAAAGTCAATCACACGAGGATATGCCGAATAACCGCAAATCAGCAGCTTAGGACGCTCCCTCAGCGCCTGCTCCCGAATTTGGTTATAGTCCAGTTCCTCTGTTTCCCGACTAACGCCGTAATGACATACCTCAAACCACTTACCGGAAACGTTTACTGGTGAACCGTGGGTAAGATGTCCCCCATGAGACAAATCCATCCCCATGATTTTGTCTCCTGGTTGCAGGAGGGTTAGAAACACGGCAAAATTTGCCTGTGCGCCTGAATGAGGTTGTACGTTGGCACTGGCGGCACCAAATAGTTGCTTGGCTCGGTCGATCGCTATTTGCTCAATTTTATCTACGAATTCGCAGCCACCATAGTAACGTTTCCCAGGCAACCCCTCGGCATATTTATTGGTCAACACCGAACCTTGAGCAGCTAAGACAGCGGCAGAGGTGAAGTTTTCACTCGCAATTAATTCCAAGTGGTGGCGTTGGCGCTGGAGTTCAAGGTTGATTAACTCCGCAATAGCAGGATCGGATGATGTTAGAAAGTCTGAATGAGTCAGAGTCACTTCAATTATCCTTAGATAAATGTACAAGGTTGTCGGTCACTGTACTGTCCTTAGTCATTTATGGTTTGCTCTTGACAAATAACAAATGATTAACGACTCGTTAAATTTATTTACCCCGACTTACCTAATATATTAGATATATTAGACACAAGCTCTATTTATGAGTAGAGTATGAGCCGTAGCCGTAAGTAGGGGTGTTTGGAATGCTCGTCACTGTTGATTCTTAACAAGAATTTATGCAACAGCGAACGGCAATTCACAAAATCCCCCATCGAAAACATGGGAGATGAGGATAAATAGGAGGAAATTAATGCTAGTCATTGTTATGGAAGACCAAATCCTTACCCCAAGGCAAGTTTGCCAATCCTGTTTACTTGCTGATGGCAGAGGTCAACCCCGATGGCGTCAGGGTCAACTGTGCTGCGGTCGGGCTGTACATAAACTCACAGAACAGCAGCCAGAGCAGTATGAATGTATGATGGGTTTCCGGATTGCCAATGTTGAATAGCGATTAGCTACTCCCAATTAAAGAGCTTCCGAATCCTAATATATCCAAAAAAACAAGTAACGTCATCTATATAAGAATAATTATTCTGATAGGGGGGAGAAAAGGTTGCTAACGGCAACCTTTTCTCTTCGGAAATAACCCATGAAAAGTCCGCACTCAGAAACTTTCCAAATTCTGCTATTATCAATATAGTTTGGATAAGCATGTACATAAACGGGCGATGCAGTCTGGGGAAAGGTTCAACCCACTAAACTTAATCGAATACATTCCAATCAAAAGAGCCATCGCCGACGCTCGCTCAAGAAGACACCACGTTGACGAATTAAAGGAAAACTCTTCGCGTTCTGTGAAGCTTTCCACTTGGCTACTTTTAAGATCAAACAACCTCAAATGCGATCGCCATTGCTGCTAGTTTCTTGACATCAATACCGCCCTCGCCCACCTTCAATCATCGCTTCTGTTTCACAGCCTGAACCGCTGCATCAGCATTGACTAGCCCATTACCGAAAAAGTACTGTTTATCTTTAGCTGAAGAAGATTTTGTACTCTTATTACCCTTTGAACGGTATAATTTAGCATCTTCATCAGAAATATTCAACCCTTCGTAACTCGCCGTGGATTTAAGGGTACCAACCAAACCCTCTCGAATTGACTTATTGAAATAACCCCAATTACTCAGATTCACCAATCAGGGTGAAAGCTGCCCAATCTACAGGATTTGGATGAGTTTTCATCGTCGTTAGCATCGCTTGACGCAAGGCTTGTGCTTTGTCCATATGCCTTTGTTGCAGATTGGTGTAGAATTGAGACATTAACTCTGCGGTAGGAGAGTCGGGAATTGACCATAGAGACACCATGACGCTGGGGACACCCGCAGAAATGAGCGATCGCGATAAGCCGATGACGCCATCCCCGGTAATTTTTCCCCTACCAGTGTCACAAGCGCTGAGAACGACTAACTCGGCCTGCAGCTTCAAATCGAGAATTTCTTCAGCCGTCAACAAGCCGTTGATTTCTCCAGGTTTTGGAGGTGATGAATCGGGTGCTAGGGCGATCGCACTTCCTAAACCTTGGATCTCATCGAATATGCCGTGGGTTGCCAGATGAATAATTCGGGCTCTTGACATTTGTTGGACAACAGATGCTTTCGTCGCCATTGAACCGATAATTGCTTTGGTATTGAGTAGGGGTGAGATCGCCATTACTTCTTTTTCCGCCCCTGGTAATGATGCTAACTGCTGCGGCTTATCTCCTGGGTGAGGTGGTATACTAGGCATCTTCGGATTACCTACAACTATTGCTTCCCCACCACTCCCCAATCTGAGCCTGTGAGTTAAATCCAACACCTGAATTGATGGCGCAGTGAGGATGGTGTGTTTTTCGACAAGGTATTTACCGTTCGCGTCTTGCAGTGCTGGGAAGGGAACGAGGAATAGGGAACTTTGGGGAATGAAGATTAGGCGATCGCTGGGGTTTAAGGGTAATAAGTCAGCGATGGGATTGATTAATAATTCGTGTAAACGCTTAAGCTTGAAAGTTGCTTTAGGTGCATCGGGATTGTAAGTTACATTAATGCTGCCGCGAAAAGCCGTACCTCTTGCACCGATAGAGTTGCGACTGGTTGTTACGAGTTCTGCTAAAGTTGTATTTTCTTTCTGCCACAGGGGTTTGAGGTCAGATTTGCGATAATGTATTTCACCTGTTGGTTTTATAACCCAAATATAAATTTCTGATTCCTGAGTTTTTCGTTTACCTTGAATCTTGAATTCATCATAATTAATCGAATATTCTACGAGGGTGGCATTTTGCTGTTTGGCGATTTGTTGCAGTAGTGATAATGTAGGTTTAACAACAGTAGGTTCTAGGGTTTGACCTGTAGTTTTTTGAACCAAGCGTGAAGTTAATAACTCTACAAATGCCCTACTACGTCCCCGCTCGGAAATTTCTAAAGCTAATGAAGTTTTATTTTGAGCAATCAGGACTTGTTGCAGTGTGCGGTAAGTGCGAGCTTGTTGTTCAAAAATTGATACTTTGTAGCTATCATTTTTCCCCAATAATTCCCTGAGAGATTCCCATCTCTCAATACCAGTGCGGAGAATTTTTTCAGCTTCTGCAAGCTTGCCTGATTTATAGAGAGCAGATCCTAAATTATTTAGTGCTGTTCCTTCTCCATTGAGGTCTTTAATTTCGCGTGCGATGGCTAATCTCTGTTGGTAGTAATCAATGGCTAAAGCATACTTTCCCAATGAATAGTAAGCATTTCCCAAATTTCCCAGAGATTGACTCTCCCCTAAACGGTCTTTAATTTCGCGTGCGATGGCTAAACTCTGTTGGTGGTAATCAATGGCTAAAGCATACTTTCCCAATGAATCGTAAGCAAGTCCCAAATTTCCCAGAGATTGACTCTCCCCTAAACGGTCTTTAATTTCGCGTTTAATAGCTAAACTCTGTTGGTGGTAATCAATGGCTAAAGCATACTTTCCCAATGAATCGTAAGCAAGTCCCAAATTTCCCAGAGATTGACTCTCCCCTAAACGGTCTTTAATTGAGCGTGCGATGGCTAATCTCTGTTGCTGGTAATCAATGGCCAAAGCATAGTTTCCCAAAGCATCGTAAGCAGCTCCCAAATTTCCCAGAGATTGACTCTCTCCTAAACGGTCTTTAATTGAGCGTGCAATGGCTAATCTCTGTTGCTGGTAATCAATGGCCAAACCATAGTTTCCCAAAGCATCGTAAGCAGCTCCCAAATTTCCCAGAGATTGACTCTCTCCTTTACGGTTTTTGATTTCTCGATAGATAATTAATGCTTGTGACCAAGATTTTAATGCAGCTTCAAATTGACTTGTTTGATACTGCTCAATACCTTGCTGCAACAGTCTATCTGCTTCCGCTTTCCGTGCATCTGGTGTTTGCGCTACTACCGCAGGTTTCCCAAATGTCAGTGGATTTGGCCATACAGACTGCAACCCGGTGAGTAGCAAAGTGCTAAATACTATCAGTGAAAATTTATTGATTCGCATATTCATTGCCATAGCTATTTTCCATATATTTCTCACGACTTGGAGGTTATGCAAATAAGGCAGCTATGCTGAACGGAAGAGAGCTTTAGGCAAGTTTACGTTTCGTTACGTACATAGAAATTTTGGGGACGACTTACTTAAATAGAGGTTTGTCGTAAGGATAAAGCGTGGTTGAAAAGCGCTGAAGCGCTTACGACGAAAATATATATGCCATTACGACGCACCAATCAGGGTGAAAGCAGCCCAATGTCTGGGTTCTGGATACTTTTTCATCGTTACTAACATCGCTTGACGCAAGGCGTAAGCTTTATCAGGGTTTTTATTTAGACTCTCATAAAACTTGGTCATTAGCAATACTGTTTCTCTGTCTGATGGACTCCATAAAGAACTAATGACAGTAGGCACTCCGGCGGCAAAGAAAGATCGAGATAACCCAATCACACCATCTCCAGTAATTCTGCCTAAAGCTGTATCACAACTACTTAAAACTACTAGCTCTGCATTTAAGTTTAAATTCATAATTTCGTCAGATTTCAGCCACCCGTCATCTTGAATCGATGGTGCAAAAGCAAGTTCGCCAGGGATATTCATTCCCTCATACTCAAGAATACCCTGTGTTGCAAAGTGAATAATTCTAGCTTGGGACATTCGCTGTTTGACAGTGGTTTCCGTTGCTACATTACCTGTGAGTGCTTGGGTATTGAAAAGACGAGCAATTTTGTTTGCTTCTTCTTCTGCACCTGGTAGCTGACTTAGCTTCTGCGGCTTTTCCCCTGGTTTGGGCGATACGGTGGGCATCGTGGGATTACCGACTATCAGCACATCCTTTGCGACTCCTTTAATTTGTTGCTGTCGTTGATAAAGTAAATCCAGCACTTGAATAGAAGGAGCAGTAGAAATGGTATGCTTTTCAATTAGGTATTTACCGTTTGCATCTGGTAACGCTGCAAAGGGAACAAGAAACAGCGAACTTTGAGGAATGAAAATTATTTTATCATCCGGTTGAGTTGGTAAAATATCTGCAATGGGTTGGATTAATAGTTGATAAAGTCTTTTTAAGTTTTCTGTTGAGATAGGCTTTGCTGTTGGTTCTGCTTTAATCATGCCTTTAACATTTCCACGGCTGACACCAATTGACAGACGACTGCTGGTAATTAAATCAGTTAAAGAAGTTTTTTCTTTCTGCCACAGCGGTTTTAAGTCAACTTGACGAAATGTAATTTTACCTGTAGGTTTAATTACCCAAATATACAATTCTGATTCCTTCGCTTCTTTTTTACCTTCTACATTAAACTCATCAGTTATAATTGAATATTCAATGAGTGTGGCATTTTGTTGTTTGGCTACTTGTTTGATTTTGTCAAGCGATGGAATTAGGGATACATCATTTTTTGCTGATAAGCGCTTTGCCAATAAATCCACTAACGCACGGGTACGCCCTCGTTCAGAAATTACGAGCGCAGCTTCGGTTGGATTCTGAGCAATGAGGGTTTTTTGCAATTTTTGGTAAGGTGGTGCTGGGATATTTACAGTTTTTGCTAATACTTTATTTGCTTTAATACAATTTAAAGG
>JAQYWN010000469.1 GCA_029379265.1 Rhizonema sp. NSF051 | reverse complement strand
ATTTTGACGATTTTTTTCAATTATCAAAAAGAAACGTAGCAAATTATACTTAACCTCCACAGAGTACAGAAAGGAATAACGCTAAAATAAAGTTATGTAAAGTAGCAATAATTTTCCAATGTCAAGGAGGGCAATTGGACGCACGCTACAGATAGCAAAAATCAATGCAATATTCCGGAAATTTTCAGCAAAAAAGCTGGAAATACATAGCGTGGAGAGCAAAATACTTTTATCATGTGCCGATTACTTGCCTACATAGGTTCACCTGTATCTTTAGAGCCTTTACTATATAAACCAGAACATTCGCTCATAGTCCAGAGTTATCAACCTAAAGAAATGATCTCCGGAGTAGTGAATGCTGATGGCTTCGGCGTTGGCTGGTATGCGCATTCCAGAAGTACTGAACCATTTACATACAAAAACACATTACCTATTTGGAATGACATTAACCTGTCTAGTCTAAGCCGTTATGTGGAGTCAGATTGTATAGTAGCTTATGTTCGCAGTGCTACAGCCGGTCAAGCGCTGGACTTTAGTAACTGTCAACCATTTAAGCATCAGCGTCTGTTATTTACTCACAATGGGCGGATCGAGAACTTTCGGCAGACACTCTACAGACCGATACGCAGCCAGTTAAGTGATGAAAATTATCAGTATATTAACGGAACGACAGATTCTGAACACATATTTGCTTTACTGCTAAATCAATTACAAGCTAACCCAGACAAAAGTTTAGAGCAAGCTTTACACATAACATTACTATCGTTGACAGAATTGGCAAAACACTATCAAACCAATGTTTCAGCTAATATAGTCATCAGTGACGGCGATCGCCTCGTTGCTTCTCGCTTTAGCACACAATCACCTGCTCCTTCTCTTTACTGGCTCCGGGACGATCTTGCTTTCCCCCAATCTTCACTCATTGCATCTGAGCCGCTATTCCCTGGTAATTGGACTTCTTTCCCAGAAAATAGCATTATCAGTATGGGGAAATTCACAAGCCCCGATGAGTTTATTATCCATTCTTAACCGTGAATTATCAAAACTCGCTATTAAACAAATCCAGTTTAAATGAGGCGATCGCTCTCGCCTTCCAACAGCGTCGTGCTACAACTCTCGCTTTGTTCGAGGGGATAGAAGAAACTACCTTCTGTCGTCAGGTTCATCCCGACTTTAGTCCTGTTGGCTGGCATTTGGGGCATATTGCCTATACCGAGTCTTTGTGGCTGTTAGAACGCAGTGCAGGCTTGCGGTGTTTATTTCCGCAATACCACAAGCTGTTTGCCGCTGATGGTTTACCTAAAAATCAGCGCGTTCAACTACCAACTTTAGAGGAAATCCGTTATTACCTGAGTGTAGTTAGAGAAGAAGTTCTGAATTACCTAAAGGTGGCTGATGTAGAGTCAGAGGAACGTCTTTTGCGCTTTTTGCTTCAACACGAAAGCCAACACAACGAGATCATTACTTTCGTTTTGGAATTACTTAGGACTCAGGAGTCAGAAGTTAGGAATCAGGAGTCAGCAGACAAAAGTCAGGAGTTATTATTCCCGCCCTCTCTCCGTTCTGAGATGATCCAAATTCCCGCAGGTGAATTTGAGATCGGAAACAACTCAATTGATGCACTGGATAACGAGCAGCCTATGCATCGGATATATTTAGAAGCTTACTGGATTGACCGATACCCTGTCACTTGTGGGCAGTATCGGGCATTTATAGAAGCAGGAGGCTACCAAAATTCTTGTTGGTGGTTGCCATCTGGGTGGGAATGGCTACAAACTGAGTCTGTAATACAACCACTTTACTGGTGTTATGATCCCGCTTGGCATAATCACCCGGTTTGCGGTGTCAGTTGGTATGAGGCGGAAGCTTACTCACGGTATGTTGGCAAGCGGCTACCCACAGAAGCCGAGTGGGAAAAAGCAGTGAGTTGGGATGCAAAAGCTAATCGTCGCCGCATCTATCCTTGGGGGGATGAAAAACCTACACCAAAACATTGTAATTTCTCAATTCCTCATCAGGATTTAGCTTCTCCTCAAATAGGGAAGACAACTTCTGTAGATGCTTACCCGGCCGGGCAAAGTGCTTATGGGTTATACGATGCTCTGGGAAATGTCTGGGAGTGGACTGCTTCGTGGTTTGATCGTTACTCTGGTTTCCAAAGTTACCCTTACGTTGGATACTCGCAAGTTTATTTCGACCAACAGCACCGAGTTTTGAAAGGCGGGAGCTGGGCAACGTGTCCTTGGTCACTGCGTTCTAGTTTTCGCAACTGGTATCACCCCACCGTGCGCCAACTTTTTGCAGGGTTTCGCTGTGCATCTAATCGTAGTCTATAAGGATACAGGGGGTAGCTGCTGCTTTACTCCCCCTGTTCAAGAACAGCCTGCTCAAACAAATAAATTCGTACTGACGTACCGCATTGGGGTAGATTCTTTGAATAATAACTCCTGACTCCTGATAAGTACCTACACAAGATTATTTACACATCCGATTCCTTTAGCAATGAGATTTTTCAAGGGTGTAATCTTACACAAGCGCTGCGGGGAGTAATTGCAAATCACAGAAATTTCCTACCATTGTTGTGAATTTCTGTCAAATATTTCAAAACAAGCTAAAAAGTTCAATCAATCTAGCCCAGGCAAGATGTTATTGATTGTAGCTGTATGTTTCACTGGCTGACTATCGGTGTTTTCTTTTAAAGCATCACTGTGACCGTCAACCAGATGGAGGTTTAATGAGAATATCTCAAACAGGCGATAGCAAATTTGGTTTTAAAAACGCTAATGAAGAACGTTTAACAGTACAGTATTTGCAAGAAGCAAATCCAATAGTCTCTCCTCATCCCGGCACTGATGTAGTGAAAGGATTGACTCAAACACCCAAAACTTTGTCTGCTCGTTACTTCTACGATGATCGTGGTTCTGAACTCTTTGAGAAAATCTGTGAGTTACCAGAATATTACTTAACACGTACCGAAACAGCAATTTTGCAGCAGTGTGCTAGTGAAATTGCACAAGTCACTGGCGCTTGCGAACTAGTAGAACTTGGCAGTGGGAGTTCCACTAAAACCCGTATTTTACTAAATGCTTACAATCAGTTAGGCTACTCTATACGCTATCTGCCAATTGACGTTAGTGCGGGAATGCTCGAAAGCAGTGCTAAGCAGCTGCTTGTAGATTATCCATCTTTGGAAGTTCATGCACTGGCAGGAACTTATGAGTCGGCTTTGGCACAACTCGAACCTACGCAGTTACCTAGTAGGATGATCTTTTTTATTGGGAGTAGTTTAGGTAATTTAAATCCCCAAGAGTGTGAAGCATTCCTCAGTAAAATTACGGATGCTTTGCAAGTAGGAGAATATTTCTTGTTGGGGGTAGACTTGCAAAAGCCCAAACACATCTTGGAAGCAGCTTATAACGATAGCCAGAAAGTTACGGCAGCTTTTAACCTCAACATGTTGGAGCATTTAAATTGGCGGTTTGATGGCAATTTCGATACAACCCAATTTTCTCACTTGGCGTTTTATAACGAAATTGAGCAGCGAATAGAAATGCATTTAAGCAGCTTGCGATCGCAAACTGTCGAATTACGCGCTCTCAACCTCAACGTTAATTTTGCACCGGCTGAAACCATTTTCACCGAAATTTCCCGCAAATTTGACTTACACGCCATCCAACAAGAACTTAAAGCACTGCATTTAGTACCACAAAAGGTATGGACGGACGAAAATAAATGGTTTGGTTTGTTACTTTGTCAGTTGCAGGCATAGCTAGTAACTAAGGTGTCCACTTCAAATCCCCTAATTTTAATTATGGAGATTCTCTTTTTACTTTTTACTTTTTACTTTTGCCTTGTTGTACTAGTGATTTTTTAAGGGACTTAATGACCGAGAAAGTTATTTGTATAAGCCATATTTTGGGACAGACACATAGGATCTGCCCCAAAATTTACTTGGTTAACTCACTGTTCAACTCATTAAATGATCGCCGCTTCAATTCCACTGAGTCAGTACGCGGTAGTAAATCAAACACTTCTCTCAATTGATCGTCTATCTTCTCATAAGGCACTTGACCCTTCTCATTGAGAACAACTTTACCCGAACGATCTATAACCACAACTTGGGGAACACCACCGGAATAGTAATAACCTGGTTCTTTCGGACTGTAGGTTTCTTGAAATGAGAGATCATCTACTCTTACAGGGATAATCTCTGCTGCTTTTCCGTAAAATGCCTGTATTCTTGATACAACAATGGTATATTTCTTACAATCACTACTATCATCTACATAGAACGTCAATATTGCAGGTTTATGTTGTGATAAAGCTTGAGCGAGCGTCGCTTTAGGAGGAATCAACGAACCGTTTCCAGCAAAGACCACAAAAATATTACCATCGTATCTGTCGTTATCAATAGTGGCAAAAGCTGATCGCGTGTCTGTCAAAAATAAGCATGCAAGTAGCAGCAATACTGAGAAAAACCGCCGCCAGTCTAATATTCTGGTAAGTGGACATCGACTCTTTAAAATTGACAAGGGGACACGGAGACGCACAGACGTAGGGAACTTTTTAGCGTCTATGTCATTCCTATATTGGCAAACTTCTAGAATGCGATTGGAGAAAAATTGCAATTTTATGCTTGTCATCAAAAGGAACCTTTCACGCTACTATTTTCCGTAAGTTTATGCTGAATTCAGCAACTAATGGTGGATATATAATTATGTCCACCACCAACTTTATAAGATACCGCCTGAGGAGTAAATGGGGAACAAGGAGGCAAGTCCGTTATTATTTTCACACATAGCCCTGCTCCCCATGGACATTCTCCCCCTCTGCCCTTTTTATTAACTGAATATGGGAAAAATTAAACTTGTAGATAGGTTACGACTGGGTTTGGCTGTATCAGTAGCAAAGAGCGTAACGTTAGGAGTGCGATCGCTGCGCCTGGGTGCGGCTAGTGTCTTACCTGGAGCGATAGCGCGACGCATTGAACCTCGGCTGTTGCAATTATTAAGTCAGCAAGTGAAAAGTGGAGTGATTCTGGTTGCTGGTACTAATGGCAAAACCACCACATCGCTACTTTTACACTCAATTTTAGAACGCAAAGGCTACCGTGTCACTCACAACTCTACGGGTGCCAATCTAGAAAATGGCTTGATGACAGCACTCTTAGAAAACACCAATTTGGTAGGTAGTCTGGATGTTGATTACGCTATTTTGGAAGTAGATGAAAACATTGTCCCGAAGGTATTGACATCACTCCAGCCTCAAATCATTCTCTGCTTAAACTTATTCCGCGACCAACTAGATAGGTACGGAGAAGTTGACACAATTAGTAAGCGTTGGACAAAGGTGATCTCTACTTTACCACCAGAAACCGTTGTGATTTCCAATGCTGATGACCCAACTTTATCTTATCTCGGTCAGCAGTTACCTCAACGGGTGTTATTCTTTGGCTTGAGTGAAACTCAACATTATCTTAGTGAAATTCCTCATGCCGTTGATTCTATCTACTGTCCTCACTGTGGTCATTCTCTTGACTACAAAGGTGTATACTTGTCCCATTTAGGGGATTTTAGCTGTCCCCAATGCGGTTTTCGGAAAAGTCAACCGACTCTTGAAAGTAGCTCTTGGCCGCAAATTCTCATTGGTTTGTACAACAAATACAATACTTTAGCTGCTGTGACTGCCGCTAAAGAGTTGGGAGTTGATGATGCAACTATCTTAGATACTATACAAAACTTCCAAGCTGCTTTTGGTCGTGCGGAAGAGTTGTTCGTCAATGGTAAGCAGGTACGAATTCTGTTATCAAAAAATCCTGTAGGGACAAATGAAACCATTAGAGTCGTGACAGAAAGTGACGATCATACAACACTGCTGGTTTTGAATGATCGGACACCCGATGGGACTGATGTATCCTGGATTTGGGATGTCGATACAGAGAAATTAGTAGAACGAGGAGGGACTTTAGTCGTGAGTGGCGATCGCGTCTACGATATGGCTTTACGTCTACGCTATAGCGATCGCAGTACGAGTGATTTAAATTTGATTGTTGAAGAAGATTTGCGACAGGCAATAGCTATAGCTTTGGAACACACGCCAGATAATGAAACTTTGCACATTCTTCCTACCTATTCAGCCATGCTGGAAGTACGAGAAGTCCTGACAGGAAGAAAAATATTGTAGGGGTGGGTTTCATTAAACAATATTGACGACAATAAGTGAGAACAAGCTGGACACTATACCGCAAATAAGAGAAGGAATTGAAGCAAAACAGGAACAGATATCATATTATGATATCATAAATTAAGTGGTATTGTTTTGGGTGATAAATGCTGAACAGTAAACAACAAAAAACCTTGTAGGAAATATTTGAAACACCTACTCGTTCTGATATCACATGGACAGATGTAAAGAGTTTGTTTTTATCGCTAGGTTCTATTGTTCAGCAAGGAAAAGGTTCTCGTGTTCGCGTAGCATTAAATGGCATTAAGTCGGTTTTTCATGAACCACATCCTCAGAAAGAAGTGTCTAAAAGTACAATTAAAGACATTAGATAGTTTTTGACAACCGCTAATGTAAGTCCATAAGAACAATTTTAAAAATTG
>JAQYWN010000468.1:5218-6622 GCA_029379265.1 Rhizonema sp. NSF051 | reverse complement strand
ACTTAAATGAGTATAAATGCTTAAAAAAGTCATTGCCCCCCCCGAAAAAAATCATTTTGTTAATAAATAGGGGGGGGTATTGACTAATTATTGAGTATTTATGCTTAGATTATTTCCCCCATTGATTTTTCTTTGGCTCCCCCTCTTTTGGCAGTGGGTGTAGTACATCCATTGACGCAGCTAATCCCCAAACTAGTGGATGGAAAAAGTCAGTGTATTGAGATTCAGGACATATTTACTCATGACACAACTCTAACTGACTTCCTAACCAATATAGTTAGCCAAATGACAATCGCCTTAGTGCATGGTGGTGAGGCTCATGGTAGTTACTGGCAGAGTAAAGAAGTCGCGCAGACAATAGTTAATGTCATCCAGGATTCCAGGGCAAACGCACCTTAAACTGGCACAATTAAGGTTTCCAGACTATTCATTTTATTAGGACTTATGCATTGACAGGAAATGCCAAATATTTGTTGTGGATTTCAGGCATTAAACCTTGATTTTCGACACTTTTTAGACGAGCGCTATTGATCAACATATAATTGCTCAAAGCCTGAAACGAAGTATTTTCGTTGATGCACAAGATAAGAAATTTGTACAGTGCGTAAGTCCTAATTTATTTATGGCCATCAGAACGGGGTTATGACTTTTGAATGAGTGACTTAGCTGAATTGGGGCGCGTGACGTTGCTCTATTTGGGCAAGATAGTCCAATTCAGTTGGTGTAAAAGCGATTGGCCGTTGTAGTAAAAGAAGTATTTCAATCTCAAACGGATCGAGAGGGTATTGCCGTAATTTTTCAATGCGCGAGCATACCTCAACTAACTGCGGTTCTCTATCCAGAGGTACTGTCTCAACAAAGTGGTGCTTCAATGTATGCTTATGCATAGTCATCGTGTTCACATCCCGCACCCACACTGAGACAGTACTTTCATGTATAGCCTCAATCCGTCCCAGACGACCGTTAATCTTACTGTTAGTGGGAAAGTGAATCTCAATCAATCCACCAGGAAGAAGCTTGAGATGATGTGCTATCTGGATATAACTATTCTCTTCTTGATGCACATCCAAATATTTAAGTTGAATTTTCTCACGACTACCGTTAGCTAATTCCACAATTGCCGCATCCGGATTAAGTAACCGTGTAATTCTACCAAACTGACCAGCAAACAGGGGATGATCGTCTTTAACTGTCACATCACTTGCCTGGAGTGGTGTGGAAGCTTTTCTACCAATGTTGGTTGTGTTGATAGTGTAGGTTTTCCCTCCTCGTTGAGCTTTTCTATCAATGTTAAGTTTTGTATCTGCGGAATTCCGCAGATGGGATTTTTCCTCAATGTTAAGTTTTGTATCTGCGGAATTCCGCAGATGGGATTTTTCCCCAATGTTAAGTTTTGTATCTGCG
>JAQYWN010000468.1:0-5208 GCA_029379265.1 Rhizonema sp. NSF051 | reverse complement strand
AATTCCGCAGATGGGATTTTTCCCCAATGTTAAGTTTTGTATCTGCGGAATTCCGCAGATGGGCAACTGTCTTATCACTAACTTTACATCGGCGAGCAATTGAGCGATCGCTCCAAGTACTCCACTCCGGATCGCTGAGCAATGTCAGCACAGCCCTTCGCTTATCTTCTCGAGAGCGAGGTAAGGCAGGTTTGTGATCCGCGTTAGCACCGACTGAGTAGAGAACAGCTTCACGTTGAGAGCCTGGATGAATAACGCAGGCGATCGCCTCCTCTTCTCGGTTACGATGAGCGTGCCATCGATGAAAGCCATCTGCCAACCAGTATTGAGTACCGTCGTAGAAGACTGTGATGGGTTCTAATTGTTGCCCATCTTCCATCTGTTCTTGCAAAAGCTTGACATGCTGCAAATTGATCGCAGACCTTGGCTGAGTACCACCATCGCGACGAATGTCATCAAGATCATGGTACTCTACGTTTCTAGTAAAATAACCATGGCGCTTCTCGCTAACTAAGCTTGCGACATTTGGTGTCAGCTGATAGAACTTTCCTTCTATTTGATATGTCATGATAGTTATGAAGAATTATGATTTTCGCCCCGTACCCTTCGCAGGTCGGGGTTTTTGTATTCGTAAATGATTTACTTACTGTCTCAATTCAACAAAGATGATTGATTTTCCATTGTTTTCGTGTCTTTTTTTGACCATGACAACTGTTCTGGGTTCCATTCTACATTATAGTCTATGTAGTTGAACGAATAAATTCTTTTTGGTAGACTCTAAATGTAAGGAGAAATTTGGGAAGTATATGGCGCATCCGAACTCTTTAGCAAATCTCCAGCATGAAGGTCGTCCACTCAAACGTGGTTCTACTAAAAAACATCGGCGTCTAACTGTAACTGAAGAAGGTTGGCAGGGATGCGTTGATATTTCTGAGGAGTTGGGTATTTCTGTCTCAGAAATACTCGAATCATTGGGACGTGGAGAATTGATTTTAAGCAGACCTTTAAAGAAAATCAATATATAGGTGGTTATATAGATATTCGCTCTTATCTTTTTAGTTGTTTTAACGTTCTTCCAAGCGCAAGTCATCTATCCATGAAAAGTTACGTCGGTACAAATAAAGCTCACGAGTTAAGGCAGTACGAGTGTCCGTTGTCATTAATCACACGGTAATGGTTTCAACCTTATTTACTTTTCTTAACATAGCTATATTTATTTTCGCTCACCTACTTATTTCCATGACGATAAAACTAAAAACCCCAGCATAACGGCATGGGGAGTGTCAATCAGTCTGATTGTTTTGCTGAAAGATATACGTGGCAGAACTTCTAAAAAATTTCATCTACTGAATGTATAACTTGCTCATAAAGCCGAACAGTTATTATTTAATTTGTCTGGCGGAGTCTGACCGATTTTAAGCTCGATGAAGCACAGGATTGACACAATCCACGTACGGTGACTTCGTAAGTATTCCAGAATCTTTTCCCCCTGCCTCTTCGGTCAGGCTACAAAGTCTACCCTGTCTAATTTCCAGTCTTTTTTTATGTCAAACTCAGGTAATATTCAGACATACGGCGGTTGTTATTTTTATGGATCTCCCTAACCAGCAGACTAGTACAACAAGGCAAAAGTAAAAAGTAAAAAGAAAGAACACTTATTCTGTAAGCTTTTTACCTGTTTCAGATGGGTGATTTATTTCCGCCGTACTGTACTAGTGATAGATTATGATTACTAACGCTAAAGTTTTTGAATTTCCGCAAGCCACTCTGACCAACGTGTTATGGCTTGAGGTTGAGAAATAACTTTCTTTTGCAGCAGGACAACTCCATCTTGTACGTCCACAAGTCCATACTTTCCTTGAAGCAAAAGTTGGTTAATAAAACTCACAAAATCTTTTAGTTGTTGCCGATCATTCTTAAAAGCTGGTTGATACTGTTGCAACCGCCACAAGTCTGCAAGAGCGAAATCAACATCTATAACTTCCCCCGAATCCATTTGTAACTGTACAGATGGTAAGCGGATAATTCCTCGACGAGTTGCTAGATGAGGAAGCAGAAAAGTAGTAGCAGAAACACTGGCAGTAGCAGGAATATACTGCATTAATGCGCGGATATGTCTGACGTGTTCCCACTGACGGGTTAGAGGAACATGAACCCAAGGATAAATAGAGTCTGGAATCAAAAAGTAAAAAGCGCCACTGGGGCTAGAGGTGATAGCAAAGAAAATTGATAGTGCTATAAATCTTATCCACCAGCGACGAAAACGTGGTTTAAATTGCTCTTGATGTTGAGACCACCACAAAATTGTCCCGTAAAACAAGCCTGGAACTACAGTTAAGGCATAGCGAATACTCATAGAAAGAGCAGCTATACTATCCTGCATCAACAACACCAATAATGGAGGACCAGCAAGTGTCCAAGCTGATGGTGCTATTGCAGGTATAAAAGCCAAGGGTAGCCATTGACCTAAAAAGTATTTCACGCGCTTATCAACAGGAGTTAACAAACTTTGAATCAGTTCTTGAGGATGGGTGACAATTCCCCACAATAGTTGTAAAGTACTGGGGCTATTATTTCCGGGAACATATTTACTAAAATAAGCAGTTAAATACAGTCGAGAATTATCGTTAGAAAACAGGGGCATTATTACATTAGTTACTATTATGACATAGCTGAAGCTGAGTATACATACTGCAAAACCTAAACGTGGATATCGACGGCTGAAAATTAGATATAGACCAATACCAAAAAGAATAATTCCTGTTTCTTCCCGAACTCCTAACGTCAAAATCAGAAAGAGCCAAAAGAGCCACCATTTACGCTTTTCTAAAGCCAGGAGTAGAGAGAAAATAAATAAAGGAATTTGACAATGTTCGTAGAAATTGGCAAAAGTTGGGCCAATGACTGCATTCGCTCCATAAAAACTGGCAGTTATTAAAACAGCTATTGAAGAAGGTAAATAATGCCGAGATAAAACATAGAGAACTAAACCAGCAATGGTTATTAAGCTAACTTGTAAAATTACTAAAGTTACACCACTGGGGAATAACGCATATATAGGCATCCACAGTAAAAAGTCAATTACAAAGTGTTGTCCCAAATGACAGTAAAATGCTTTCTGGATGTGACCATCTTGGATATAAGCACTAGATTGACCTGAAGAAAGAGAACCTTGAAATAAATGTCCATGTATGGTATTCCAAAAAAGCTGATCGAATAGACTTTGGTCGTAAGATGCGTAAAAAGAGTAGAACCGATTAAGGCTAAAAGCTAGCATTAATGCGAAAAAAACTGTGGCTAATGTCAGCGTTATTTTTAAGCTAGATTTGTTTTTTATTAAGTCAAAGTAGTTCAGCAGCATTGCTATTTAAATCAGATAGGTTTGATTATAATTGGGCATTGTTTTCAAGTCTTGGTTACGACTTTAATACATTCTGTGTTGAGAAGGACTAAATTATCAGTCTCAAAAACTGCACAAGAGTTAATTAATGTCGCCAAGACAGGTAGAGCCTTCTGTAACTTTGCGTTAGCTTGTTGTGTCGCTGGCTGATATTGTTGTAGCCAAGTTTTTTTAGTTACATATTCTGGAATGAATGCAGAACGTTCTAATAGCCAAAAAGTTACGTGGTATTTTTGGATAAAGTCTTTAATCTGGTTAATATCTTCAGTATATTGGGCATTAATAAGGTCAAGCATTCGCTGGCGAAATTGAGCGTAATATTTTGTATGGATCGGTAAAGCATATTCTTTACCCACTAAAATTGTTCTTTGAGCAAAAATAGGTATGTTATCTGCTTCAGAGGAAGTAGAGGCTATGACAATATCTTGCGGTTGCTTTTGCAAAAAATTATATAATGTTGGCACTGTACCCTCTATATAAAGGGTTTTAGGAAAAACTTTTAAGCTGCTAGGGTACAAAACAAGTCCGGCACCTAGGATTGTAGTAGTCCCCAAGATTAAAATTTGTCTCCCATTTTGTCTCGACCATCGAAATGTAGCATCTAAAATCAAGGTAATAGAGATTGCTGCTGCAAGAGCAAGTACCATCTTAAAAGTATGATGGGTGTAGCGGCTAGGCCAGTGCAGTTTAAAAGCTAAGGCATGGGCAGTAAAAAACATTATTAAACTAGCTATTACTACAAGTAGTAATAGTCTGACTCCATCCTTTACTTGCTTGGTTAGGAGAAAGTGAGACGGGAACTTCCGGATAATCGGTAATAATAAACCTAATAATAGTTGCGGAGGTGCAATTAAAGCAAAAAAACCGCTATCTCTACCATCAAACCAATAACTAATAATATTATGAGTAAAATAGCTGACTCTTCCTCCATGCCAGTACTCTGGCATAGTTCTGGCAACAGCAGCAGTAATTACCGGACTAAATTGTGATGATTGAATGGCATAAGGTAAAATTAAAATACCAGCAATCATAATGGCTGCTGCAAATAAAATAAAATCTTTTCGGTTCTGAGAAATGGTTATCTGCCCATTCTGCCAGCGAAATAATCTCATAAATAAAATTAATAAATCAATAAAAGCTATTAAAGGGTATATTAACGATTGGAGTGCAAGTACAATTAATATACCAAACCCAGAAGACTGTATTGAATAATATAGAAAAGCTAAAAATAGGGGATAAATAAAATCTCTAGGAGTACCAGAAAATAGGTCATCATGCATGCAAAGACTTTGATTTAAAAGTAAAGATGCGATAAAGCCCGCCATTGGCACTGGTAATATCTGCATACAGACTACAAAGCAATAGCTAGTTGTAATTAGTCCCAGTACTATTGGAAAAATTTTGCTAAAAAAAGTTGGATCGATATTTAAAGCCGCAACTATTTTATAAAGAATACTATATCCAATTGGTGTCACAGACTGAAAATAATCAGCGATTAAATCCCCTGGAAATAAGTCTGGCTTAAAGTAACGATACATCCAGGAAATATATTCCCGTGCATCGTCGCTGACAATATATTTACTGCTAAAAGCTTGTCGCATCCCCATAAGAATATAACAAACAGCAAAAGTTAGACTTAGACTGTACCAAAAGATGACAGTCAATCTAGATTGATTTTGTCTGCTTTTTTGAGTAATAGGTGTTGTTAAAACTTTTTGTAATTGTGAAATTAGCATTATGCGCGTCCATGTCTGAATAAATCGTGTTAATTAGGAAAATCAAAAGTGTTCTTCCTGAATCATATACAG
>JAQYWN010000046.1 GCA_029379265.1 Rhizonema sp. NSF051 | reverse complement strand
ACTTAACATTTATTCATATAATTTGAAGGGACATAGCGTCAAAATGTAAATAGTTCCGTATAGCAAACTACCAAAATCCAGCAACAAGTTTATTTCTGTTCGTGTTAGTTCCTATTTGGTATTGGGAATACTACTTAAGTGTTAATTTGTGAGTAAAAAACCATGAGTGTGAATACGGTGCCTTCCATAAATTTCTACTCTTTAGACGTCATTCAAGAAGAAGCGCGTCAACTGGTTCAAAAAGGGGTGGTGAGCCGCCAGCAGCCAATCTATACCCTTTGTCAATACATTCCAGCAAGAGAATGGGTTTGTGTTGAATATGAATTAGAGAAGTGCGATTTTTTACTACGCGATCGGATTGCCGATCTTATTGGTCGAGAGCAATGGGATAATGACTAATTAGTTTTTGAGCAAAGATTTTGGGTTAGGAGATTGTCTTGGATGTATGAATGAAGAAGAAAAGTTTCTCACCCTAAGAGTGAGAAATAATCTCTGCCTGTAATGAGTAAGTCTCTAGCTCTCAACGGTTAGCAGTAAGCTATGAATGGAGTTGTGGAAAATTTCAGACCTACTGTCTAACCCTTGTCAAATGTATGCTAATAGGAGCGAAACTGTAGACGAATTGCAAAGAGCAGTAGGGTTCAGTTAAGGCTTTTCCCGCGAACATTTGCTGCGGAATACCTGTGAAAATTACCTTAAAGAAGAGTTTATAAGAGAATATAGCCCCTTTTTTGAGGGATATACCCCCGTACTTTAGTTGCTAAAATTGACGGGAGAAACGTTGCTTGGGAGTATCTTCGCCAATAAATTGAACTGTATTGTACTTTAATCGATTCTTGTCAATACAAAATCTCAAACGCAATATATCTATATAAGACCCGATCTGTAGCTAATTGCCTAAGCTTTTTCAACAGCAGTTGCACATCTGGTCTAATTTTTTAGCTACACACAGAGGGAGAAAGAGAATAAAATGACTTGTGACTTTCCCTTGGACATTCCCCTACTCCCTAGTACACGGGGTGCAGAAATAAAGCTACCATGGGGAATTACGCTCAAGCCTGCAAGTCAAGCTTTTTACTTTTGCTCTGGTGGACGACTAGTGCCTGCTGGCTGAAATAACTAACCAGTGAGTTTAGAGCCAAAAGCTTGATATATAAGGATTTCTTTCTTTTTACTTTTTACTTTTTACTTTTTACTTTTGCCTTGTTGCACTAGTTACTCTGCCTGTTCTAAAAATTGGTTGATATCTTCAACTAAGCGAGTCAGTTCAGCTTCTGTCGTCAAGCGGATATTCAGATCGCGGATGGTAAGTAAGACTTTAGCCGCAAACGGAGTCGGCCAGATATTGGGATTACAAAAAATTTCTAAAAAAACCTCGCCAGTGTAACGATATTCCATCGGTTTTTGGGGACTGGGTTTACCGCCACTAGAAGAGGTTTTAGCAGCAACAGCTTTGAGACTCTGCATCAATAGATCGATCGCTGCCTTTAATTCTCGTGCAGCTTGGGGTGAAAAACTAAAAGAGACAGAACCTTCTACTAAATTCAGCGTCAGATGACTTGAGGACATAAGCTACCTATCAGTACTTCGGCGATCTTTCATTTAATTATGCAACGCCGCAAAATGTATATCGCTCTTAAAAATAACACTATGTTGCTGCATCGTTCACCTTAATATTAAGATTTTCCTGCTTGTTTGAGTAGAGGAACGGCAACGGTATTGGTAAATTGTTTATGCATCCGGCGCTGCTGAAGAGTTATACCAATTTTAAGATGAAGCTTTGTAGAATAGGCTTCAAGAATAAAATTGTCAGATGACTTGAAGCAAATTTTTTCTGGGGTGATTTTTTCGGTGAATTTGTTGGAGGCGATCGCGAGATCGTTTTACAAGTTTAGCACGCTGATACTTGGGTGTTTTGAGAAAAAACTTTGAAAATATTGCTGGCAATCTATAAAAGACCTGGTAGAATTATTACCCTCGACAAAGGTAACATTATATTAAGGAGCGCTCTGGCGTCGTACATTACATGATGAAACCGCAAGTGGCACGTTACGGGTTTTGGCGATCGCCCATCACAAGTGATTTGATAACGTCTCAAGGTATCGGATTGGGACAGATTGTTCTAGATGGTGAGGATATATACTGGAGTGAGTCTCGACCTTCGGAAAAAGGTAGGACTGTGGTGATGCGACGCAGTGTTGATGGTTCTCCTCAAGAGATGACATCGACTGAGTTTAACGTGCGTACCCGAGTCCATGAGTACGGTGGTGGTTCTTTCCTCGTCGCCGATGGCAGTGTTTACTTTTCTAACTTTGCTGATCGACGCCTCTACCGTCAGGAGATTGGTAAAGAAGCACAACCTGTCACACCTGTTGCATCCATGCAATATGCCAACGGTGTGTTTGACTGCCAACGGCAGCGAATTATTTGTGTATGTGAAGATAGCACCGTTGCCGATCACGAACCAATAAACACTCTAGTGAGCATTGGACTAGAGGGAGATGGAAACCCTCTGGTGCTGGTAAAAGGAAACGACTTTTATGCCTCGCCGCGTCTCAGTCATGATGGCGATCGCATAGCTTGGCTGACTTGGAACCATCCAAATATGCCGTGGGATGGTACAGAACTGTGGGTCGGAAAATTGAACGCAGACGGTTCTGTGTCTCACAGCCAACGAGTTGCCGGTGGTGCAGATGAATCCATATTCCAACCAGAGTGGTCGCCGGATGGCAACTTATACTTTATTTCCGACCGGACTGGCTGGTGGAATCTCTATCGCTGGAGAGATGAAAAGATAGAACCGCTGACTCAGCTACAAGCGGAGTTTGGTGAAGCTCAGTGGATCTTGGGAACGTCTACCTATGCTTTCGAGTCAACTCACAGGATTATTTGCTCTTATACTCAGCAAGGCGCTTGGCACTTAGCTAGTCTTGATACTCTCACTCTTCAACTGCAAAAATTGGAAGTGCCCTACACGGAGATTGATTGTGTCCAAGCCTCAAGAGGAAGAGTCGTGTTTCTCGGTTCTTCTGCAACCCAATCAAAAGCTATTATCCAAATGGACCTGGAGACAGGAGTACTTGAGGTGCTATGCCGCTCAACTAATATAACAATTGATACGGGATATATTTCAATACCTCAGGCAATTGAGTTCCCGACGTCTAACGGACAAACAGCATATGCCCTTTATTATCCACCGCAAAACTGTGACTACACTGCTCCAAAGAGCGAGAAACCTCCCTTACTAGTCAAAAGCCACGGTGGGCCAACGGCAGCAGCTTCCAGTAGCCTCAACTATAGAATTCAGTACTGGACAAGTCGGGGAATAGCAGTTGTTGATGTAAATTACGGTGGTAGCACTGGATATGGGCGCGACTACCGACAGCGACTGGACGGGCAGTGGGGAATTGTCGATGTTGATGATTGCGTGTTTTGTGCGCGTTATCTGGTAGAACGAGGAGAGGTAGATGGCGATCGCCTGGCAATTTCCGGAGGTAGTGCAGGTGGATATACCACACTCTGTGCCTTGACGATGCGTGACACTTTCAAAGCGGGAGCTAGCTATTACGGCGTGAGTGACTTGGAAGCCTTAGCGGGGGATACGCACAAATTCGAGTCACGGTACTTGGATCGTTTAGTAGGTCCTTACCCAGAGCAGCGAAAGCTTTATCAAGAGCGATCGCCGATTCACTTCACAGACCATCTTACCTGTCCTGTGATCTTCTTTCAAGGACTGGAAGATAAAGTTGTCCCGCCCAATCAAACTGAAGCAATGGTCGAGATCTTGCGGAGTAAAGGGTTGCCTGTAGCTTATGTTGCCTTTGAAGGTGAGCAGCATGGCTTCCGGAACGCCCAGAACATCAAACGAGCTCTGGATGCTGAACTGTATTTCTACTCACGAATTTTTGGCTTTGAACTTGCACAAGAAGTCGAACCCGTGGAAATTGAAAATCTTTGGTGACTAATTTGTGCCATCAAAGACAAATGAGCCTGCCGTGCGACTATCATTAAGTCTGATTAGGATGCTCATGTTTAAATAAAAACTAAGGTGTTGCATCTGCAATAGACATCCTGTCATTTGCCTTGTGTTGTATAATTTTAAACCAAGATAAGTTTTTTAGAAACCGTGGCATCTTCAACTGAGTCTGTGAAATATCTTTAGACATAATTTTCTTTTTTAGCATTAAACTTTTTGACATTTGTGTCACCTATTTGGCAACGTAGATGGGAGAAGTTCAAATTATTTTCCGGAACCGAAGTGGACGTTGCTGAATTAGTCACAGTTGTCATTATTCTCCTGCTCGTTGCCACCTTTGTAGCTCTGCTTTGCCGTAGGTTGCGAGTTCCTTATGTCACAGGATTAGTGTTAGCGGGCTTAGCAATCACCGAACTCTTGCCACGGCGTATTGGTTTGAATGATTCTCTAATTCTGAATATTTTTCTGCCGATTCTGGTGTTTGAGGCAGCTATCAATACTGATATGAGCCGCCTCCGCAGCACGATTAAACCAATAGCGTTACTAGCCGGTCCTGGGGTTTTGATTGCCTCTAGTGTGACAGCTGTGTTGCTAAAATGGGGACTGGGGCTCACGTGGATTCCAGCACTTTTGGTTGGAGTGATTTTAGCAATTACCGATACCGTTTCCGTGATTGCTGTGTTCAAGGAGGTACCAGTTCCTTCTCGTCTTGCCTCAATTATTGAGGGAGAAAGCTTATTTAACGATGGTGTGGCACTAGTTTTATTTAGCCTGATTTTGAAAGTTAATGCCGCAGGCTCAATAACAGTTCTAGAAGGATTACAAGAATTGTTTGTGGTGATTGTTGGTGGAACCGTTCTCGGAATTACTTTGGGCTATTTAAGTACAGGTTTATTTGTCCGCTCTGATGAGCCACTCAGTAGTATTTTACTAACCGTAGCTGTAGCATTGGGAGCTTATAAAATCGCGGAATCGTTGAGCGTTTCTGGTGTAGTAGCTGTGGTTGTTGCTGGATTAATTGTCGGCACTACAGGGATTTCCGAAAAAGTATCAGCTTCTACTCGATTGACGTTACTTAGCTTTTGGGAGTCGATCTCTTTCGGTGTCAATAGTTTTATTTTCCTGCTCATCGGTATAGAAGTTGACCTAGGAACTTTATGGAAAACTCTGCCGGCTGTAGCACTGGCAATCCTCGCTTACCAAGTAGGACGCTTACTTTGTGTCTATCTGCTATCAGCTATGATAGGTTGGTTTGACCGCCCAATTCCTTGGCGCTGGCAGCACGTCTTATTTCTTGGCAATATCAAAGGCTCTCTTTCTATGGCACTGGCGCTCAGCTTACCCAATGCGATCGCCGGGAGAGAGCAACTGATTGCCATCGTATTTGGCTCGGTGTTGCTGTCGTTAGTCGGGCAGGCGGTGAGTTTGCCTTGGTTGGTGAAACGGTTACACATATCTGACTCGGTTGCAGCTCGTCAACCAGTTGAAGAATTGCAAGCCCAGTTAATCACGGGTAAGGCAGCACAAGATGAATTAGATAGCCTGTTGAAGTCAGGGATATTACCAAAAGCTGTTTATGAAGAGATGCGCTCAGCATATCAGGTGCGCGTAGCTAGTGCAGAAAAGGCACTACGGGAACTCTATAATCGCCGCCTGGATCAGTTTGATGTCAAAAGTGGTGAATACAAGAAACTCGATGCGATTCGTCGCCGTTTACTACAGGCAGAAAAAGCAGCACTAAACGAGGCAATACGCAAGCGAATTCTCTCAGAAGAAATTGTGCGAGAGCGGCTAAAAAAAATTGATGAGCAATTGGTGAGACTAGATGATGATTAAGATCCCTGCTTTGAAGTTGAGGGCTTGTAGTTATTTTGACTTTTAATAACCCTGCCAGGACTAATCAAGGAAATTCCTTGTTGAAAGTCAGTACCAATCATAACTGCTTCAACCACAGGCTCAAAAACTTTTGTTTGTGCTACCCACTCGACAATAAATTTAGCCCCTGAACCTCCACCTTGCTCATCTCTATCTACTACAAAATCTGTAGAAGCTAGGGCCGCAATTTCAATGGGGCGCTCTAAATATTTTTTAAGTAATTTACCATTGGAGTCATAGTAGCGCACAGAAGTAATGACGATAGGTTTGGTCAAATCAGTGTTACGTATACTCAGAGTAGCCGCTAAATGGAAAATTCTTTTATCATCTCCGTGATAGATGTAGGAGTATATAGGGACATAAATAGTTTGACCAATCACTGTCTGGAAATTTTGGTCCAAAGTTACCACCTTTTGAGATGGATTTGCCTCCCTAGTGTTAACTTGTGGCTGCGGAGGAATCTTTGAGGATGTGCAAGATGTCAGTACAGTAACAGCGATCGCTGAATAAAATAGTAGATATAGCTTCATTAAAATTCATCATTTCAGTAGACAGAACCCATAAAACCTAATATATGTAAAAAAGTTAGGACTTACGCACACTCTACGAATGGCTTTTGATTGACTTCATTCTCAACAACCCCTACTTTTTGCTGTGAGCAATTACGTTTTTTGATTGAAGTTATGCTGTATGAAAAGCCATTTGCCAGAAATCATGTTCTAATTTTGTTATTCTTAAAAAAGATTCTTCAGCTTGTTTTTGAATATCTGCCTCTGCCGTTTCTAAAACCTCATCAGCTTGCTGTTCCAAAAGTTTTACATATTTTGTAAAATCAGGGTTTCCCCATCTTTCTGCAAATTCATTGTAAGGTGCGGGCATCTTACCTGGGAGTTGCCAACCTTGATTATAGGATAATTCAATAGCCCAAAATGCAGTTGCTTGCACAGCATAAGGCTTGTCTGTAAGACTCTGCATGTATTCACAGTATTCTATACAGGTTGGTTGTTTCTTTATATTAAAATTCAGTTGTCGTTCACTAGCTTTTTCTTGAAACCAATTGAGTTCGTCTTTAAGAGCTGCCAATCCCCCAAGTATCACATCAAAATGTTGTGGAGGTGCGCTGGCTAATACTCTCCCTACCATTCGCGTAAATTCTAAAACAAACAGATAATCTTGCCTCAACCATGTATTAAATTGCTGGAGTTGAATTGTACCTAATTGACACTCTTCCAGGAAGGGATGCACAGTTGCTTCAAGCCAAGATTGAGCGTAATTTTGTAAAAGGAGTTTGCAGGTAATAGTCATTTTTATATTTCCTTTAATTCCTACACAGTATTGTAATTGCTCACAGCAAAAAGTAGGACTTGTTGAGAATAAAGTGAATCAAAAGCCCAAGTTTTGTTTATGTGGAGTGTAAACTTTTGCGTCAGTCCTAAAATACTTTCGTATCACTCATCCTAGAAGGCTCTTGTAATTCATGAAGTACAACCTTCAATAAAATTAATGACTTGATGTAATGATCCTGGTTTGGTTACAATCAGCACAGTTGAATCGGCTTCCAGTACTGTACTGCCGTCAGGAATCATTAAATCGTCGTGGCGATGGGGTTGATAGCCAATAATCAGAGAGCCTTTGGGAAACCGGGAATCTTGAGCAATTTCAGCCACTGTACGATTAACAACATAGCAATTGTTTGGAATCAAAAGTTTCAGAACCTCGATTTGCCCATGTTCAAAATGCATCATCGATTGTACTTGAGGATACTCAATGGCATTCACCATTGTGGAAACAGCTAGTTCAACAGTACTGATAATATGGTTGGCTCCTGCCAATCGCAGGGGTTCGGCAAAATCCGGATGCCGCATCCGACTCAGAATATTGGGAACACCGTAGTGCTTCGCGAGAGTTACCATCGCCAAGTTCAAGGCATCATTTCGGAGAACCGCGACTAAACAGTTGGCTCTACGAATCCCTGCTTCTAACAAAACTTCTGTACTCACCGCACTGCCGTCAAAAGCCATGACTCCCACTTGTTCGCGGGCATAGCGGCAAGCTTTAGGATCAATGTCAATCACGGCAACAGTATGCCCCAAATTTATCAGTTTTTGCGCCAAATTTACCCCTGCTAAGCCTGCTCCACCAATTACCACGTACATGGCTGCTCCTGATGCTCTTCGTCTTCTTAGTTTACTTTACTAGCTTCGTAGTGTAGGGGCAGGTTTTAGATCAGATTAATAGTGAAAGTCTTCTCCTCTTGAGAATCAACTTGAGCAGTATTCCTTGCCGTGCCAGATCCGAAGAACGAAGAGCGTGTCACTTTTGATTATGTAACGAACGACGTACTTCCCAGCGATTAACTCACGCACATTTTCAATCTCGGGCACACGATGCCCAATATCGGGATGTAGCACAAGCTTTCTGATCGCTTGCCTAAGTCGAAGTGAAACACGCTCTGCTGCTTGTGGATTATTCTTGGCAATGAATTCACGTAGTCGTACCAAATCATGTACTGCATTTTCTGAAAATTCGAGCTTCATACCTTGGGAGCCTGGGCTTCATTCTGGGTTCCCCATGTTTCAAGCCATTTCATCACCTCTTCACCGGAAACAATCCGATTAGCTTCAATATCAGCGATCGCATCTTCAGTCTCTTCCAGCATTCGTTGCTTCTGCTCCTCACGCATGATGTACTGGCGGAGCGCATCGTTGATGATCCATCCCTTCGTACGCTGTAGCCGACTCGCTGTTACTTCGAGCTTCTTTTCGATATCATCGTCAAGACGAAAGCTTGTTGTACTCATAAACACTCCCTAAATGCAATATAATACATTGCATTATAGCAGGAGAAATGAACGCTTGAAGTAGAACTCGGAGTGCTAATAAACAGTTTTGTCCTCCATTCTCCAAGCAGGATCGACTATGCAAATGAATACCAGTGGTTGATCGCCACAATTGCGAATAAATCGCTTGGTATCAGGTGGAATGTACACTGCATCTCCTGGTTCTACCAGTTGGAATTCGCCATCGATATGCATTTCTCCGTTACCGGTGAGTATGTAGTAAACTTCTGAAGTTTTCAGGGAGTGAGGTGCAGATGTTTTTGCAATTGGCACTATTGCATGAGCCAGACTATACCGTAATTTCAGTGGTTGCTTATCAGGATGCAACTGTTCTCGAAAGATGGTGCCATCTTCGGCGATGAATTCTTCACACGCACTAAGTTTTTGAACAAGCATTTTACACAAGCCGTCGATAATAATACAATCTTATACTGGAGCAGTATATTGGAGAGCAAAAAGTGGTAGAGTGCATAATCACACAATTTTTCATCTATTTGGACTGAAGATGCGATCGCGCAGTCCCCACCTAAAAATACAAGATATTTACATTTTAGGAAGGGTTGCATTCAACCACCCCTCTATTGTTGCACCAGCTTCAACAGAATCTCCGGGCTGTCCATTTTGCCCATCACCACCTCAATAAAGACAAGTTTGTTTCGATTTTGTTCAGCTTGTTGGAGTGCCGATTCTAACTCTAACTCGGTACTCACTTTAATGCCCCAGCCATTATGAGCAAACACTTCATGAAGCTTGTGATAATTCCACGGTTGAATGTCGTTGTATGGTTGAGTCGCACCGTGGATATCACGTTCTATTGTGTATCCATCGTTGTTAATGAGAAAAATAATTGGCTTAAGGTTGTAGCGTAACATTGTTGAGAGCTCTTGTGCCGTCATTTGGAACGAGCCGTCACCAACCAGTAGAATCGTTCGTCGTTGCGGGGAAGCGATCGCACAACCAAGCGCCGCTCCTACTGAGTAGCCAATTGAACCCCAAAGTACTTGTCCAATAAAGGTAGTTCCTTTTGGTAAAGGAATAGTCGCACTCCCAAATAAAGAAATTCCAGTCTCGGCAACAATAATATCTTTTTCAGTAAGGAAATCAGCCAGTCTATACCAAAAACGCTTCTGTGTAATCGCCCCTGTTGAGTTGGGTTGAAAGGGAGTGGTGAAACCAACATCTAAATTCTCCTTCTTCGGCTTTAAGTCCAATGTTTTGACATCATGGGGAAGCAACCGTTTGTTTAACGCCAAAAGAAAATCGTGCATCGCCACATTGTTGTATAAGGCATGCTTGATTTTGAGATACTGCCCATGTACTTCAATCGTTCTACTGGGATCGAGTTTGGCAGAAAACTTTCCTGTGTTAAAATCGCTCATCAAGACACCGATACTCAACACACCATCTGCATCTTCGATACGTCTTCGCACATAGTCCTCACCAATAGCACCGTTATAGATACCGATGAATTGGGGGTGAGTTTCCTCAAGTAGCCCTTTGCCCATAGTCAGAGTGGCATAAGGGTATCCAGTGGTGGCTAGAAGAATACGCAATTCCTCTTGCAGGTGATAGCGATCTACACCCACGTCAGCAAGAATCACTGGTTTCTCAGCATTATCCAGCAGACTTACACTTGCATCAACTGCAAGAGCCAAAGTAGCCGGATCGCTCTTAAACACAGGGGGTGTAAATGAATCTGACGGTGCAGCCACAACAGTAGAAGCAACGTCCATAGGTAGGGAGATGTAAACAGGTAACTTTTTGAGAAGGCACACACCTAAAACTCTGTCGATTTCTGCTGTTGCATTCTCTGCTGTCAAATAAGCTTGCGCCGCCGTTACCTTTTCATACATCTGGGCAAACAAGGAGAAATCGCCAGTGCCAAGTGTATGGTGGACAAGTGCACCGGATGATTGGATTTTAGTAGAAGGAGCGCCAGTAATTGCCACAACAGGGACGTGTTCAGCGTAAGAGCCAGCAATCCCATTAATGGCGCTGAGTTCACCAACACCGAATGTAGTAATTAATGCTGCGATACCGTTGATTCTACCATAGCCATCAGCAGCGTAGGAAGCGTTGAGTTCATTGCAGGTTGTTACTAATTCTACGCCTTCCTGATTGACAATATGGTCGAGAAATTCCATATTGTAGTCTCCAGGGACACCAAAAATATGCTGGATGCCAATCTGCTTAAGACGAAGCACCAGATAATCGCCAATAGTCAAGTTTGTCATTGTTTTTGCTGCCCTTTATTATGGGTGATTTGACGGACATCATAATAAGTGATTTTCCGGACTTGATCTAAGGGTGGGTGACTTACGCCGAAATAGCTAAAGCCTTCAATACACCAGGCACAGTAGATTGAAGCGCACAACGGATGGCGTCTAGCTGCTGATAGTCTAACTCATTTGACCATTCGTCCATAAAAAACTTCTTCACCTCAATGCATAGCACGCACGCTGACTGAGGAAATGTTTGTGAAACCCAGTAGGAGAAATAACCACCCTGAAACCGAACATTCTCCCGAACGTCAAGTTGGCGATCAAGAAAATCAAATTCTCGCATCTTGCTCATAAAGCATTCTACTACGGGTGCCCAACGGTCTCTATTTATCCTGCCAGTGCCGAGGTTCACTTCTGGGTTGTACCTGGGATCGGCGCTTAGGGCAAGTGGTCCCAATCGGCGGTGGTTATAGGTATGCAGTTCGTAAACTATGAAACGACCGAAGCGACGTTCTAAGTCTGCAAAGACTTGTTTGAGAGTTGCATAGAAAGCATCATACTCGATAAGAGAGCGTGCAATTATCTCCTGAGAAGGTTGCGTCTGCCAAACGTGTAGACCCCAAGCGTCTTCAGGCTTGAGGTAAACTGCCTTCTCTCTAGAGCGATTCAAGTCTAACTCAAATCGCGATCGCCTAACGACAATCCGTGTGTTCCCCACTTCTGTCCAGTGTGCGGTGAACGGATCTTCTTCGCGCCTGCGCTCATCTGGGGCGATCGCAAAAAGCTCTGCCACTTCTTGTCGGACATCATGACCATCGTGAAGTGCAACAGCCACGACAGGCCCGTCTCCTTCCGTCAACACCCAACAGGCATCATTTACCATTTCTTCGCTCAGAACTTCCTCCTCTGTCGTCGCTGTTATACCGCTTTCTAGGATACGCAATTTTGAAGCCATTTTTATCAATAAAATCAGTTTATTATCAATAAGTCTGAGGCTGTTCGAGGTGTCAAATGAGGTTGAACCCTTATCCTGTATATGTTAAAATCGATTTTCTCTATAAAGCTCAGGTATGACATACACCCCACCCAAACGGTTAATTTTTTGTATGTGATTCAAAAAAGAATCGCTATAGTTCTCCCCAATGCTTAACGCAATTAGCTGCATCTTTCTGGGATAATTCCAATAAGACATCAACCATGCACCGTGAAAGTGTATAAGTTATGGAGACAGCTGACATGCCATCCGAAAAAGAAGACTTTACCATCGGTGTTGAAGAGGAATACCAAATTATCAACCCAACGACGCGCGAGCTGTGTTCGCGAGTGCAGCAAATTTTACCTATAGCACAGAAAGCTCTTGGCGAACAAGTGCAATCTGAAATGCAGCTCTCACAAATAGAAATTGGTACACCCGTCTGTCGATCGCTTTCTGAAGTGCGTACAGAACTTGTGCGTTTGCGGGGGGAACTGATTGCAGCAGCAGCTGTTGACGGAAACCAAATTGCCGCCGCAGGGACACATCCCTTCTCATCGTGGTCTCAACAACAGATTACACCTAAAGAACGTTACGAGAAGTTAATCGAAGACTATCAACAACTTTCACGCGAGCAATTGATCTTTGGCTGTCACGTACATGTTGGCATTGGCGATCCTGAGATGGCGATCAGCGTTATGAACCGCGTGCGAGTGTGGCTCGCTCCTTTACTTGCACTTTCTGCTTCCTCGCCCTTTTGGATAGGCAAGGATACTGGCTATGCAAGTTACCGCACAGAAATTTGGGGGAGGTGGCCAATATCTGGTCCACCATTAATTTTCTCCTCACAAGCGGAATACAAAGCCCTTGTAGAAGCTTTAGTTGCCACTGGGAGTATAGAAGATGGGACAAAGATTTACTGGGATGTACGTATTTCCGAGCGTTACCCGACAGTAGAGTTTCGCGTCACGGATGTATGCATGACAGTGAACGAAGCGGTGATGATTGCGGGACTAGTACGTGCGTTGGCACGGACTTGTCACGACCAAGCAAAAGCTGACACACCATTTCCAGCCACACGTCACGAACTTATACGTGCTGCTCACTGGCGTGCTGCACGTTATGGATTAGATGCAGAACTGATAGATGTTGAGCAGCAAACAGCGTGTTCGGCAGGCGAACTCTTGGAGAAGTTTCTCGCCTTCTTGCGCCCAGCACTTGAAGATTTTGGAGACTGGGACGAGATTTCATCACTCGTAAACGAAACAGTGCAGCGCGGAAATGGTGCAACACGGCAAAGAGAAGTTTACGAGCGTACAGGACGTTTGGAGGATGTCGTTGATTTCATCGTCGCCGAAACAGCAAAAACTTAGCTCACAAATGCGCTTGAAATATCTTTACTGTTAACGCTAAAGAGTTTAGTTATCTGAGAGAACTATAGCTATTTACCATGAGAATTATCGCTACTACTAGTACAACAAGGCAAAAGTAAAAAGTGAGCCAGCGCGGTCTTGGGGGTTTCCCCCATGAGCGACTGGTGAACCCCGAAGGGGTAAAAAGTAAAAAGTAAGAACGCTTATGTTGTCAGCTTTTTACCTATTTCAAATGGGTGGCTTATTTGCGCCACTGTGTACTAGATAAAAATATTCTCAACAAACCTACAGTTTTTCTCAGATTAAAGAGAGATTTAATGCTTTTGGTGTGACAGATAGTGCCAGTAACATTTTAGGATTGGTAACTAATAACACAAGTTGCGGGTTATCAACTTTTAGGTGCTTAGTGTCCAGAGGTTCAGGCGATGTACCCTTTTAAGTAGGTGAAAACCTCGCTCTAAAAGTCACTTAGCCCAGTAACACATTACCATTTATGCGGTCGCATAATCGGAACCACTAGAATGTATCACGCTTCAAGTCAGACAGCCAGCCCCCGGACATGCTAAACTTAGAACACATCGCAACAAGATTGGAGCAATGACTCCCGCAACAGTCCAAATACTTACCCTGGAAGAGTTTCTGAAGCTCCCAGAAACAGATCCTAGCCTAGAATACATCAACGGTGAGATTATCCAAAAGCCGATGCCAAAAGGGAGACATAGCCGCTTGCAGGGTAAACTTTGTGCTGCTGTCAATCAAGTCACTGAAGAGCAAAAAGTTGCCTATGCCTTTCCCGAATTGAGATGTAGCTTTGGGGGACGCTCAATCGTACCGGATGTAGCAGTATTTCAGTGGAGTCGCATCCCCTTTACCGTTGATGCTGAAGTTCCCGATAACTTTGAACTTCCACCAGACTGGACAATAGAAATTCTCTCGCCAGAACAAAAAGCAAACAAAGTCATTGGTAACATTCTCCACTGTCTGAAAAATGGTAGCCGCCTTGGATGGTTTATCGACCCTGATGACTTGAGTATTTTAGGGTTTTTACCAGAGCAACAGCCAGTCTTGCTTCAGAAAGAAGATTTCTTACCTATGTTACCAGAAATAAAACTTGTACTCACCGTTAATCAAGTTTTTGGTTGGTTAAAGATGGGTAGTTAGTAGTTAGTGTCTTGATATCCGTCCACTGTTCTTAATCATGGTACGGAGCGCGAAGCTCGCCTTAGGAACCACGCACGAATAAGTTACTCATTGTTACAACTGAAAACTTTGAGCATCAAAGGTTATACTGCCCAAAACAGGTAAGTTATATCTGCGCGACTCCTTAGGCATCGCTTTTCTATTAACCCACGTTGTTAATTATTAAAAACTCCTGACTTTAAGTACTAAATAAAAAAAGGTCAACATTTGTTTACATATTTAGGTTTTATTGGCTCAACCGACTTATCGGTACATAGAGTGAGGATATAAAAATCATAATTCCTCACTCCTTTGCCTCTTACCTTATCCAATTACTCCCACTCGATAGTGCCGGGTGGCTTAGAGGTGATGTCGTAAACTACACGGTTAACGCCTTTCACTTCATTAACAATCCGGGTAGAGATTGATTCTAGTACATCGTAGGGCACACGCGCCCAATCAGCGGTCATGCCATCTTCACTTTGTACAATCCGCAAGACGATGGGATAGGCATAGGTACGTTGATCGCCCATAACGCCGACACTGCGAATTGGTAGTAGTACGGCAAAAGCTTGCCAGTATTCATTGTACAAACCATTGCGGTTAATTTCCTGACGCACGATTAAATCAGCATCGCGTAAAATATTTAACCGTTCAGCAGTGATTTCACCTAAGATGCGGATTGCCAAACCAGGTCCGGGAAATGGATGCCGCTGCACAATTTCTTCTGGCAGGCAAATGGAACGTCCAACTTTACGAACTTCATCTTTGAACAGTTTCCGTAACGGTTCGACAAGTTTGAAGCGGAGATCTTTGGGCAAACCACCAACGTTGTGATGGCTCTTAATTTTCACCGCTACTCGTTCTCCACTTTGCGGATCAACGTTGGTGTTGGCGGATTCGATCACGTCTGGATAGAGTGTACCTTGAGCGAGATAGTCAAACGGACCGAGATCTTTAGATGTTTCTTCAAATACACGAATAAATTCATGTCCGATCAACCGACGTTTTTCTTCGGGATCAATAACACCACTCAACGCACTTAAGAAGCGATCGCGAGCATTGACATACTCTACCGGAATATGAAACTGCTCTTGGAAAACCTTGAGCAAACGCTCTGGTTCATACTTTCGCATGAAGCCTTGATCGATAAACACGCAAGTGAGTTGTTCGCCAATCGCTTTATAAAGCAAGAATGCTAATGTTGAAGAATCAACTCCTCCAGACAGCGCCAACAGCACTCGCTTGTCACCGACTCGAGCGCGAATTTCGCGAATGGCTTCATCAACAAAGGCGGCAGTTGTCCAAGTTGGTTCGCATTTGCAGATGTGGTAGACAAAGTTACGGATCAAGGCAATACCGCCAAGGGAATGTACGACTTCCGGATGAAACTGGACGCCGTAAAGTTTCTTTTGATGATGGGCAATAGCTGCACAAGGGGTATTTTCTGTATGCGCCAGTAATTCAAAACCTGTTGGCATCTCAATGACTGAGTCTCCATGACTCATCCACATAGTTGTGCCATCTTCTACATTGGTGAGTAAATCTGTGGGATCATCTATATATAATGATGCCTTGCCATACTCGCCTCGATCAGCTTTTGCCACTTCTCCACCCAAACGTTGCACCATCAGTTGCATACCGTAGCACACACCTAAAACTGGAATTCCCAGATCCCAAATTTCTGGATCGCATTGGGGAGCACTATTGTCATAAACTGAACTAGGACCGCCAGAAAATATGATCCCCTTGGGGTTCAGTTTGCGTAATTGTTCTGCTGTCGTGCGATAAGGAAGGACTTCAGAATAAACCTGAGTCTCACGAATTCGACGGGCAATCAGTTCGGAATACTGAGAGCCGAAGTCAAGAATGACAATTATCTGACGATTTATTGGTCGCAGAGATTGTACATCTTGAGGCGCTTGTTCAGTTGGTAGAGTCACCGCTGTATTCATGATCTGGAGAGTGGTATTTAACGATAAATTGTCACTAATCAAGTCGTTCCGTTACCACTTTTTAGCTTTGTCAGACTTGTAAAGGTATACAAATCTTTATCAAACGCAACTTTATTTGCGTCTGTCAAGCTGACAAATTTGAAACTGGTATTAAGAAGAAAAACTTACCTTAAAGTGGTTACTCGAAAAGATATTTATTATGAGATTTTATAATTATTTGCGATATTATAACATATATGGCAGCTAAAGCACAACTAATTTTGCTTCAAATTACTACTTTCGATAATAAAGATTGTATAGTTTCCCAAGTTAGTCCTCGTTGGATGTAACGAGGTGCTTCAGGATTGTAAGGACTTGCCACCCGGTCAATTGTGATTATTTTTGCATCATCTGACAACATGGGTATGTCTGGATCGTATGCGGTAGGACGCATCAAAGAACTCGAAAAGCCTTTGAAAATAGCAATTGTGTCTTGCTCCCCAGCTAATTCTATGCTGACAAGTAAGACCTCTTGGGGGCGCTTGGCGGTGTATTTTTCCAATCGCTCAATAATAGAATTTTTCATTCTTGTACAGCTGAACGTCCTTGCTTACTTAGCCTAAATAAAACAAAGTAGCTCAAGCAAAGCACGTAAATAATTAAACCAACAATACCAATAAAGCCAAGAAAACCTGGCTTACTACCGGAATGGAAATATTGTTTAAAAAGTAATGGCGGCTCAAACCAGACACGACAATTGGGAGTTGCGATCGCCTCTGTAGAAAAAGCACAACCTAAAAAAGGTATTGCGCCTAAAGCGCCTAAAATACAATACAAAGTTGTCGCCCAGCGCCAAGAAGTGAAAGTTAATTTCAAAGGCCCACTTTGCTGATAATCGATTTCATCATTGAGATCCACCCAAAACCACAACGCAGTAGGAATCAGGATTTTCGCCATTAAACCTGAGATGAAACCAACTCCAAAATTGCCGATCATTAAGTACAACGTAATTGCTAGCAAACTCGATACTCGCCAGTAAATCATTAACAAGCGTTGTATCGCTTCAGCTTTTTGCACGAAGGTCCAAATCAGTAATATCAGAGGAATAATGACTGTAAATAGCAAAGCCAGTCTGTAGTCCATCCACACTAACCAGCGAAACCAAACTTCATTGTCCATAGTTTTTTTTCATAAAGAAGTAGGGGTAATGGTGTAGGAGCGCAACTGAAGTACTCAAATTGCAGGCATAAAGCCGGAGAATCAGAAAATTAATACGCTCTTGTATCTATCGCCTCAGAAAGATTTTCCTCTCTGAGGCTACTGGCAAGAGCTAAGTGCTGAGTTATTTATTTTTGTTTAAACACAACTCAAAGCAGTCCTTTAATTCAAGAACATGGTTTCATGCCTTAAATTTAGTCGTAGAAAACGAGAAAAGTTTTCATCTGAGTAAAACCTCACACATAAATGTGCGAGGTTTTACTTAGGAATCACGACTCACGACACCTTCTAGTCTTCATAAATCCTGCACTCATCAGCATCTGGGTTATCTTCACAGTACTGCTGTAAAGAGTTTTTGGGCTTAGCTTGACGTTTGTGAGATGCACTTGCTTGCATTTCTTCTACTGCATCCCAGGCTGCAGCACACTCAGCAGAGTTGCTACCTGAGACATCACAGACAGAACGAGCTTGTTCAAGTTCTTCTTCTATTTTGCTTTTGGCTTGTATTTGTTCTTGCATGTTATTCCTAGCCTTAGTTTTGTGTGTGTTGTTAATACTAGTATAGAAAAAGTTCAAAGAGGACAGTTTGTTGCACTATCTATTACCATTCTACTCATTTATCTGCTAGGTTGGTGTTTATTCCTAATCTAAGCATGAGCGCCCAGACTGCCCCTACTCAAATGGTTCGTGAAAACGAGGGTTGTATATAATATCTTCACGGATGAAATGTAACTCTGACTAGTCTAAGGGGCTGATAGCTAAACGCAAAGAATGCTTAATAACTAGATATAGTAAACTTTTGGTTCTATAG
>JAQYWN010000467.1 GCA_029379265.1 Rhizonema sp. NSF051 | reverse complement strand
CTCTAAGGATATCTACCATGAAAAGTCGATTTTCTTATTCTATATGTTTCTGGAAACTATTTCTAACTCCACTCCTGATTTTAAACGTTATTAGTTTTCAAATCGGTGCAGTTTGGGCTCAATCTAAAAGCCAGCTGATTGCAGAACAAATTCAAACATTACAAAAATCTAATCAACGCTGGATTCAAATCAACCTTTCAACGCAAAAGTTAATAGCTTGGGAAGGAGAAAAATCAGTTTATGCAGTCGTTATTTCCACAGGGAAAAAACAGACTCCGACTCTTACTGGTATTTTTGAAATTCAATCTAAGCAAAAGTCTAGCCGGATGAAGGGTGACGAATACGATATTCCTGATGTTCCATATACAATGTATTACAGTGGAAGCTACGCAATTCATGGAGCTTACTGGCATCATAATTTTGGCACACGCATTAGTCATGGTTGCGTCAATTTGGCACCCAATCATGCTAAATGGTTATTTAACTGGGCAAGTGTCGGCACGCCAGTCATCATCAGTCGTAATTGAAAGATATACTCTAGCCGCTGAGGCAACTTGCAGCAAATGAAAGAAACACATTTTTCTTCATTCCATTCTAAAAGCCTTGCTCTGTAAAAGTTATAAAATGTCTTTCTTAAGAGGGATAGAGAGCAACAGGTAATTTTACACCTTATGAGGGAATAGAAGGATATTTTATATGAGTTATTCTTTGAATGTGATGAATTTAAAGAAATACAAAACTGTATAGAGGTATTTGTGATGTCAGATCCAAATAACATTGAAAGAGTTGGTGAGTTTGGTGTTGATGCTGGGATTGATACAGAAGCAAACAACATTGCTAATAGGGTAATTGATGGCGTTGCCTCGCATATTCCAGGTGGTCAGTCAATTGAGCCTATGATTGAAACTGGTGTTGATTTAGCTCTTGATAACGCCATCAATCAAAGAGTTAATGGGGGTATAGAAGGTATTGGAGAAAAATTTGAAAACCGTCAAGGATATGATGAGCGCCGTGACGAAGGGTTTGAAAATAATCAAGGATATGACGATCGCCGTGACGAAAGGTTTGAAAATAATCAAGGATATGACGATCGCCGTGACGAAGAGTTTGAAAACCGTTCGCGTGACTCTGATCAATCACAATACTAAATAGATTAGGAGATTAGGATTATCAAGAATTTGTCAATAAGTAATAGTGCTTAAAAATTTGTTAGAAACGAGGGATAAAACATAGTTTTTGAGCTAGCGATGCCGAAGCAAGCAGTGTGCAACTGTATCGCTTCATCAAAAAAACACCACTTATTTTCACCTTCAATCTTTTGTATAACATTCAGTTAGATAGGGAAGCACCGCTTTAGTCAATCAGCACTATTACTATTGACAAAACTGATTTCATCTTAACCTGTCACCAATGCATAAGAGTGCCTCAACCACGTCGCTTCGCCGTGGTTATTCCAATTTTTATAAGAACACTCTTTGAAATCCTTGTGGCTGTCTTCAGTCTGTACCCATACAGTCACTATCTATTTAGGATTTTGATTTAAGTAAGTGGGCGGAAATCAACAGAAAATAGCTTGTTGCTGTTAAGAGCGCTAAAGCGCAACTACAAGCCAATTTCAGGGATTTTACATTTCGTTATATAGTTGTAATTTCTTCCACTTACCTACTTATCTGCAAAACCGAAGGGTAATTAATTTCGCTAAAGTAGATTTATCTTATCCAAACAATTGCTGATAGTCAATTATCATGTCTTCTGCTCAAAATTTAGAAATTTCCTTACAAGATGTATCAGAAGATGTTATATTTCCTCCTAGTGATTTACTGAGTGATGAACCGCCTTTAGAAACAGAACTACATTTGCGGCAAATGCTGTTGTTGATTCAGTGTTTGGAATGGTGGTGGCGTGAGCGTCAGGACTTTTACGCCTGCGGCAATCTGACAGTTTATTATAGCCCTCGTCAACGAAAATCTGAGCAATTCCGAGGTCCTGATTTCTTTGTGTTAGATACTGAACGCAAACCACGCAAAAGCTGGGTAGTTTGGGAAGAAGATGGCAAATATCCTCATGTAATTATCGAAATTCTCTCTCCCAAAACAGCTGATACTGACAGAGGTTTGAAAAAGCAAATCTATCAAGACATCTGGCGGACACCAAATTACTTTTGGTTTGATCCACAAACATTAGAGTTTAAAGGGTTTGAGTTGCTCAGTGGTCGCTATCAAGAACTAAACTCAAACGAGAAAGGTTGGTTGTGGAGTCAGCAGTTAGAGTTATATTTGGGCATTTATGAATCCAAGCTCCGCTTTTTCTGCCCTAATGGAGAATTGATATCTACACCTGAAGAAGCAGCATTCAAGCAGCAGGAACGAGCTGATCAGGAGCAACAACAACGCCAACAAGCCGAACAACGGTTAGCAGAAATGGAGACAATTCTTGCTCGTTATCGGGAAAGGTTTGGTGAGTTATTGGAGTAGGGTACTGCTAGACTAAAAACATATCCCGTTTGCGTTTCTTCAGGAGGCATGTCCACGGTAATTACCCAATCCCTGACTCTGGAGGAGTTTCTCAAGCAACCAGAAACAAAGCCTGCCAGCGAATATATTAATGGTGAGATTATTCAGAAGCAAATGCCGAAAGGGAAGCATAGCCGCTTACAGTTAAAGCTGTGCAACAGTATCAATGATGTTGCCGAAAGCCTCAAGAGTGCTTATGCCTTTCCAGAACTGCGCTGTAGTTTTGGTATTCGCTCTATAGTACCTGATGTAGCGGTTTTCAAATGGTCGCGTATTCCCTTTGCTGCTGACGGGGAAGCACCCAACGATTTTCTGCTTTCTCCAGACTGGACTATTGAAATTCTTTCCCCCGAACAAAGTTCAAATCGAGTCACAGGCAATATTCTCTATTGCTTAGATCATGGTTGCCAATTAGGTTGGTTGATAGATCCAGAAGATCGTTCCATTTTAGTCTTCCGTCCAAATCAACAACCAGAACTTTTGCAGGGTGATGAGTGTTTGCCAGTGTTAGCCGGGATAGATTTGAAGTTAACAGTTGCTCAGGTGTTTGGTTGGCTAAAAATGAGCAGTTAGAGAAATAGCGAAAACATTATTTATTTAAAAAACTAATTCAGTTACTAAAACGGTATTTAGCGATCACTCTTGGCAACGGCTGCTATCCGTATCGCTCTTCGGGGAAAACCTTTTGGGTTTACTGAATTTATGACTCTTTTTAACTGTGAACCGTATTGTATTATGCCATAAACATTAGCAAAGAACTGACTGGTGAGATTTCCGACTGGTAAACCTCGCCGCCGCACCACCACACACGACACGAAAACCAATTGGATGTCAGTTATGGCGTTTGGCTCGACGAGCCAAGTAACGGATACCATATGTGGTAGAGAAAATCTTTGATTTGTACACCTTGAGCCAGTTGTAAAGCACCTTGAGCAATCGCTTCAAAAGGGCGATCGCAACGAATTTTTTCGGGTTCAAAATACTGTCTTACCCATGTTTGCACTGCTGGCAATTGCACAGTACCACCAACTAATAAAACTGCATTAATATCTGAAACTTCAATTCCCTGACGGCGTGCTTGCTGCAACAAAGTCGTCATCAATTCATCGAGTACTCCAAGGCGTAAATAAGGTATAATAATACCCCAACTACACCTTATGAGAGAATAGACGAACAGGTAAATTTACATCTTATGAAGGAATAGAAGGAGATCTCAAACGTGTTACTGTCCTAGGATGATGAATTGAAGTAATACAAAACGACATAGAGGGTTTTATCATGTCAGAACATAACGAACGTTACGAACGTAATGAAGGTAATGAACGCAACGAACGTAACGAAGGTTACGAAGGCAACGAACGTAACGAACGCAACAGATTTGAGCAAGCTGGTGATTTTGCTGTTGATGCTGGTATCGACACAGCGGCAAATAATGTAGCTAATAGGATTATCGATGGCATTGCCTCGCATATTCCTGGTGGTCGAGCAATTGAGCCTATGATTGAGACAGAAGTTGATTTGATGCTTGATAATGCCATCAATCGGAGAGTTAATGAACGTATAGACAATTTTGAAGAAGGGTTTTCAAACCATCAGAGATCTGAGCAGCGTGGCGAAGATTTTCAGGAAAATTCTGAAGAACATCCGCATCATCACCATCATCGACCAGAGTAGTAGACAATATAAGATTACAAATCTTTCGTCAATAAGTCATAATGCTTAGATTTGGTCGAGAACAGAGGCGAAAAATACGAATTTTGGGCTAGCGATGCCAAAGGTAGCAGCGTACAACTGTATCGCTTTATCAAGAAAATTGCCACTTTTTCTGGTCTTCATTCTTTCTTCGTATAATCTTCAATTAGGTACGAAGATACCTCTTTAATTAACAGCACTATTACTATTGGCAGAAGTGATTTGTTCTTAACCTGTTACAAATGCCCAAGAGTGCCATAATAACTTCGATTGGCTATGCACAATGACAAATTCTCCCCAGTGCCACAGCTTACCCAATCGATGAATGAGTCTGATAGTGGAAAAATCACTGTAGGGTGCTTCAACCAAGTCGCTTTTTTAGTGCCTTAACCTTGGTTATCTCAAGTGCGATGCGTTTGGAAGCGACGCGTATCTGGATCACCAACAATTTCCCGTTATCGCTACTACTGTTTTGTTACTAAGCGGAACAAGATAGAACAACATCATATAGCAATCCTATATGAGTTATGAAAATTCTCAGATCCCCGACAACTTTTACGAAGTCGGGGATATCAGGTTTTGCTTTAACTCAACTGTGCAACCAGTTGATTCTCTAACAACGTTTCGTGAGTCAATAAGTCTTCAACTGTGATTTGCAAAAAGCGTTTTTCGTCAACTTGAAAGAAGATTTTGATCCGATCGCTTCCGGGAAATCCCAATGGTTGGAGTTGAGCAATTGTTCTGGCACCATCTTTGTCGTTGAGAGCTTTGACGCTTGCTTGATTGCTATCGAGACGACGAGTAATCAAGCGATCGCCATCAAAATAGACTTCTGTGCTACCCGTGTCTGCTCCCAATTCTCCCATAATTAATTCGATGCTAGGCTGGCTTTCCACAGAAGCGCCCAAGACTAATTCTACTGCTTGACTCATTGGATAAGCTTGCCCTGCTTTAACAATTGGATGCCAGTTATGCTGTTTGGCTCGACGATCCCAGTAACGAATACCATAGCTGTGGTAGAGAAAATCTTTGATTTGTACACCTTGAGCCAGTTGCAAAGCACCTTGAGCGATCGCTTCAAAAGGGCGATCGCAACGAATTTTTTCGGGTTCAAAATACTGTCTTACCCATGTTTGCACTGCTGGCAATTGCACGGTGCCACCAACTAATAAAACTGCATTAATATCTGAAACTTCGATTCCCTGACGACGTGCTTGCTGCAACAGAGTCGTCATCGATTCATCGAGAAGATCGAAAAACCTATGTTCTCGAAGGATCGTTTCCAAAGTATCGCGATTTATTTCTAGTTCGTAACTTTCAAACGTCTCATCGTTGAAATAAACTTCACTTGCTTGCGTTTGGGTAGATAACTGAATTTTCAAGCGTTCTGCTAAGCGTGTTGTCAGGGGACTCACCACCAACCCTTGAGTAGTAGCAAAGTAATCAGCCAACCAATTATCAATATCAGTACCGCCTAAATTTTGCCCAGCTTTTGCCAGCACGCGGGCGGTTTTTGCTTTTTGCTTAGAGTTATCGGCTAAGGACTTACTTCCCCACTTAAGTATAAAACCTGTGGGTTTTTGGCTTGCTTGCACAGATTTATCCAACTGCACTAGGGATAAATCTAACGTGCCGCCGCCGAAGTCAATGACTAGCAGTATTTCTTGTGAAGTCATCCCATAACCTAAAGCTGCGGCTGTAGGTTCATCCAGCATTCGCACCTGCTCTATAGGAAGGCTTTGGCAAACTGTTGCCAACCAGTGACGGTAAACTTCAAAGCTATCTACAGGTACGGTTAAAATCAGTGAATCTATCCCTCCCTGAGTAGGTGCCAATTGTTCAATCACTTGGGTAAGAAACCATTGCCCGACTTGTTCAAAAGTGACAGTCTGCCCATCTAATTCGGGTAAGAAACCTTGAATATTTGCACCAATCCCACGTTTGAAACTGCGGAAAAATCGCGGATCGTTTTTCAGATCCAAACCGCGATCGCGTACTTGTTGCCCTAATAGAACTTGTCCTTGCGCCGCATCCTCAACATAAACTAAGCTGGGAATCAATGGAGGATTCAAACTTTGTTGAATGGATAAACTTGGTATATTTATAGTCTCCGGCTGTTGTGTTACCGGGTTCCAGCGAGCAATGACTGTATTACTTGTACCAAAATCTATTGCTATTGCCATTTTTTATTTATAGTAGTTTTCACATAATTGAAATATACCACCACTTCTATACGGGCAGATTTGACATAATATCGCATGTATTTAGATGTTATTTAGATTCAAGCGATAGACTTTCTACTTTGTCAGGACTTTCGCACTCTCAAGCCTGAAACCTCGATCAGAACTAGCCCAAGCCAGTCGCTCAACGGGAGCCAGTGCTGTTCAAGGGAGCGTAGGCGTGCTCCTGAGAAGACGGAGAGCCAGTGCAGG